>JANXLY010000072.1 GCA_025354885.1 Acidobacteriota bacterium
CCTGCGGCGTCAGCCCTTGCTCCTTTGCCAGGACATCGAAGTGGAACACCCCGCGCAACGTCTCGAGCACATACCGGCACTCGGATGGAAAACTCTTCACCACGTCCACGAAGTGGCGCCGGGCATGGGCCATACAATTAGCGAGCATCACCAGAAACGCCGCCGGAGCGTTGCGCGACAGGGCGTCGCACATCTGAATAGGCGGAGGCAGTTGCTTGGCGCGATGCCGCAACACGTCGGCCAGGTTCTCTCCCGCATGCTGGCTGCCGGTGAAGAAGGCCACGATGCGGTGTCCGGCTGTAACGCTCACGATCCCGGAAGTGAACAGGCCGGTGCGCGGATCGCCGGGTTCCCGCTCAAAATTCAGAATCCGCATGCTGGTGTCGTCGTTGTGCACCAGACTTCCTTGCGCCGCCTGGCGGATCAACTCCTCCTCTACCGGCTTCAGAATCGCCGCCGCTTCCGAGACCAGTTGCCATTGCGTTGCCGGAGCCAACGGAATCCCCAGATCGCTCTCCAGTTTCTGCAGCCGGTAAAATGGAATACCGCTGCCGTACTTCAATAACGCGATCATGCCCACAGCGCTGGCGTCGTACTTTTCCGTGCCCACGCCTGGCGGCGGCGGCGCGGTGAACACCTCTCCGCACAAGTTGCAGCGCAACGCTTCCAACTCGTACACGGTCGCCTCAACCGGTGCCTGGCCAATGAGCCGGATCAACCTCTTCGGCTCGCTAAGCGGGTACAACTTTCCCTTCTCGCACCCAGGGCAATGATCGCTCCGTTTCATCGTAGAGTGTGCCACGCTGACTTTCGGCGCGCCCGTATACGCTCCGGGACCGTTGCGGCCGTGTCCCTTCTTGCGGCTTACTGGCTTAGGTTCCGGTTTCGGCTCCTCCGCTACGGCGGATTCCAATACCTTTTTGGTCTTCTCCGTTGTTCTGGACGGTGTCAGCAACTCGCGCAGTTTCCCGATGGTGGTGTCCTTGTCCGCCAACATCCCGGCCATGACGCCCAGCGTGGCCACCGCCGCTTTGAGCTTCCTGTGCCCTTCCGGCTGCAACGGCCCCTGTCCGGCGCAGTCCACCAGTTGCTCCAATTCCTCAATGCTGACATCGAGCGATTCGATTCGTTGCGGCATCGGAGTTATTCATCCGCCATAGGCGTGGGAAGAGCGCCGAGCAGACGGCGGAACTGGCGCGTCAACGGCAATGCCAGCACCTGTTTGATCGTCCGGTTCTGGCGGTTTGTTTGATCGTCTTTGCCGCGTCCGGTTGTGTTGCCGACAAGGATCCAGTTCGCCGCGCGGTAACAGGTCCCTTGGAATCGCGTTGGATCCACGAACGTTTCCACCAGGTGAATCGGATGCGCGTACATGCGCTGCCAATCCGTCGGCAGCATCCGCGCCATCTGTCCCAGAATATGCGAGGCCAGATGCGGCACCTGAACCCATGGCAGAATCAGAAACCGCGTGTTGTAGGCGATCAGATGAATGTTTTGCTTACGCGCTTGTTTGTTCCAGCCGATGAACCGGTCGCGCGCTCCAAGATGCCGCGGCGCGCTCGACCATGCCAAACACGCCACTGGCCGCCCTTGCGCCCACGCCAGATACTTCAAGTGCTCGCCCACCGGTTGTTCGTAGCCCAAATAATGATGGTGCTCCATCAGGCTGTTGAACAGATCTTCATCGGCAGTGCGCCGCACCTGCTCCAGTTGCACCGGCCCCAGTTCGGCGAATCGCACCTCGATCGGAGCGGTATCGATCAACACCGCTTCCGGCCGGGGGCGTGCGTTGCGGCGCTGCCCGCGAATGATGCGGCGCACTGGCGGCAACTCAATCTGGCCGGCACGCTCCAGCATCAACAATAAACCGCGACACACCACGTCGCGCAATGCACCGTTGGGCTGCTTCCATCCTAGGGTTTCACATAACTGCCGCGATAACTTCCAGCGGCTGCTTTCCGGGTGTGCGGCGATGAACTCTTTAAGAAAAGTAACTTGTCCGCTGTCGATGCTTTGTCCGCGATAGCGCCACTGTTCCGGCATATCAGCAGCATGCCACAGCTAAAATCAGAACGTAAGTATTTTGTTTAACTCACTTTTCGCCACACCGGCGCTGCCGCTGTTTCCGGGTTGCCTGCCGCCAGCAGCAACTGCGCCTGATGCGCCTCCAGCGTTCGGGACACGTCCCCTTGCGGCCACCATCGGAACCGGCCTTTCGATAACCGCTTCTGCGCCATCCAAAATCCTTGGCCGTCGTAACACAGGATCTTGATCGCATGCGCGCTGCGCGTGCGGAAGATGAATACCCAGCCCGAAAACGGATCGGCCTGAAGTTTGTCGCGGCACAGTGCGGCTAGCGAGTCGATTCCTTTCCTGCCGTCGACCGCCTCTACCGCAACCAACACGCGCATCTGCGGAGTGATCTGGATCATCGCTCAGTTTTCCCTCCAGGCGCGCAGCAGGCTTGCCCAATCCGGCGTCACGCCCTTCATGGCCACGCGCATTCGTCCGCGCGCCGATTCCCACTCCACCACGCACTCGGCTGGGCTCACGGCGGTGGGCACCAAAAGCTCCACAAAGCGGACTGGTGGTGCGCCGTCCGAATGCTCGGTCGTAGGCATACGCTTCTTTAATCCCGTGTAATCCAGACGCAGAGCTTTAGTCGTCCGGTGCATCCCATGACGTTTTGCCATCTCGGCCGCCGCCGACCAAATGGATTCCGGCAACCGCGAACGCGCCGGATGCTCGCTGCGCCATTGCTCTAATCGCTGGCTCAGCTCTAATAAATCAGGGGAAATCGGTGTCGCTTGTTGGGGCATGTCTCAACTTACGCCTCATCGTGGCGGCGAGTCACGCACTATTGCCGAAAGCTCACGTCACAATGGCCGTATGAACAAACGTATCCTGCTTCTTCTCGCCATCAGCGTTTATGGACAAGTGCAGGATGTTCAACCTGCATGGACTTACGATACCCACGATTCTCTAGATGCTGCACGTGGAGGCGGACGTCGTCCCGCGCTTGAAGTCACACCGGTCTACGATTCAGGACGTCTCTATGTTTCTACGCCCTGGGGCAGTGTTGCTGCACTGGAAGCAAAGACCGGCAAGGAGATCTGAAAATCAACCTCAATGTGAATCCGAAAGGTGCCTACGGCGACTTCGTCAGCCGTGGCGTCGCAATCAGTGGCAAACGGCTCTATGCAGGCACGGTCGACGGTCGTTTGATTTGTCTCGAAAAAGCGTCCGGAATGCGCTGTAGTAGTTTCGCGAAAAATGGTGAGATCGATCTCACACAGGGCCTCCGCAAATCGCCGCGCTCTGTGGGCGAATACGAAGTCACCAGCCCTCCAGCGATCTTCCGTAACCTCGTCATTACAGGAAGTGCAATCGCGGACAACGGAAGAGTAAATATGGCGAGCGGTGAAGTCAGAGCCTTTGATGTTGAAACGGGTGCCCTGCGATGGACCTTTCACCCGCTCGAAGCGAAAGTTCAGGCTGGTGGGGCAAACACCAGGAGCAGGATCATCAGCGATGAATCCACAGGCCTCGTTTTCCTTCCTATTGGCAGTGCGAGTCCCGATTACTATGGCGGCCTTCGTCCTGGCGACAACCGTCACGCCAACAGCCTGGTCGCTTTGCGCGGCAGCACAGGACAAGTGGTCTGGAGCTTCCAAACCGTTCATCACGATTTGTGGGACTAGGACGTCGCCTCCCCGCCGGAGCTTTTCGAGGTGAAGGGTCGCAAAGCCATCGCAATCGGCTTAAAAACAGGACACCTTTTTTTGCTGGATCGACTTAGCGGCAAGCCGATCTTCGGCGTCGAAGAACGACCGGTCCCCAAAAGCGATACCCCAGGGGAAACAGCTTCACTCACTCAACCTTTTCCAATTAAGCCGCCAGCACTTGTACGCCAGAGGATCAGCGAATCCGATATCACGACCAAAAATGCGCAGGATCGCCAAGGCTGTCTCGAAACACTGAACGCGCTGCGCAACGAAGGAATATTTACGCCACCCAGTGAACAAGGCACGCTCGTTGTTCCTGGCAACATTGGTGGGATGCATTGGGGAGGATTGCGCTGGGTGCCTAAAGACGGGATGCTGGTTGTGCCAGTCAATGATCTTCCGGCGATTGTGCGAATGATTCCACAAGCCCGTTTTCGCGAGGAAAGAAAAGCGCATCCAGAGCGCGAAACCACGGAACAGAAAGGCTCTCCGTACGCCATGTCCCGCCAATTCTTCCTGTCGGCAAGCGGTAAGCCATGCCTTGCTAAACCGTGGGGATCGCTGGTCGGCATCAAAACCGACACCGGCGACATCGCCTGGAAAGTGCCGTTAGGCAATTGGCTGAATCTAGGCGGACCCGCAGTCAGCCGTAAAGGCATTATCTTTATCGGTGCAGCTTTTTCTCCTTACCTGAGAGCCTTTGATCCCACTAATGGCAAGCTACTCGGCGGGTGGCAACTGCCAACCAGTGCTCGAGCTACTCCGATGACCTTCGTCGAAGCAGGCCATGAATATCTCGTGATTGCCGCAGGTGGTCACGAAGTTCCAATGAGCAAACTCGACACCAGGATTGTTGCCTTCCGGATCGACTGAGGCAATGCCTCATGCTCGATACGATTTGCCTTCTGGCGGCGCAGGTAATCGAGATCTGTTAGCTCCACCAGACTTCGCCAGGTGCGAGGTGTGCTTTGGCTGTGTCGGGATTGATCTCAATACCTAGCCCGGGCTTGTCGGTCGCAGCGATGTGGCCGTCCTTAATATAAGGGCCGTCGAGGATCAGGAGTTTGTCCATCCAGTCACCCTTACCTGTGACGGTTTCCATGGCAATAAAATCGCGAATACTGGTTGCCCACTGCGCGTTGGCATAGCTGTTTACCTGGCTACCTGTGTTGTGCGTAGCCATCGGTATGCCGAAGGGAGCAGCAAAGTCAGCAATGCGTTTGGTTTCGAGAAAGCCGCCGGAGTTGCGAAGGTCGGGATGCAAAATATCTGCACCCTGGTTCAGGATAAAAGGAAGAAAGCCTTCCCGCCGAGCGAGGTTTTCGCCCGTGCAGATGGGCACTTCGGAACTTGCGCAGAGACGCTTCCAGGAATCGGAGTAGTCGACGTTGAGAGCATCTTCAAGCCAGACCGGCTTGCACTCTTCAACGGCCTCGGCGATTTGAATGGCCGTGCGAACGTCGTATTCCCAGTGGCAGTGCACCATGATGTCGTGATCCCAGCCGACGGCTTCTCGACAATTATTGAAACCCTTCTTGATGTTCAAGAGCTCTTTCGTCGAAAGAATTCGATTGGTGTGATTCTCGTGGGCAAAACCGAACTTGTGACATGTAAAGCCTGCCGGGTCAGCATTGACCTTTTCAGCCCATTCGCGGCAGGATGCTTTGTCGAGCAGGTCTTTGGGTGAGGCGTGGTCATAGACACGGGTCTTGTTGGCAAAGCGGCCACCGAGGAGAGTAGAGGTCGGTACGTTGAGAAGCTTGCCAGCGAGGTCCCAGAGAGCCATTTCGATTCCTGAAACGGCACGCATGAAATTGTGGGCAGAGCCGTCAGTGCGGGTACCGGAAAGGTTAGAGGCCCCTTGGCCCATCAGCGAATACAGCTTGTCAATTTCGAGAGGGTCTTTGCCAACCAGCCAGGGCTTGAGTGCGTGGACTTGTTCTTTGACTCCGAAGCCTGGAGTGCCATAGGCCTCGGCAATGCCCTCAGTACCGTTGTCGGATGTGATCTTTACCAGGACATAGCTTCGTCCGCCCTGAATAATCATCGTTTGAAGGTTGGTAATCTTGTGCCGTGCTGAGGCGGCTTGGGCTAGAGAAAAGAGAGGCAGTGCGGCAAGTAAAGATCGACGCGTCATGGGGAAGATTCTTTCATATCCTGAAACTGTTTTGTGTTCGAAAATGAAGCGCCACTTCAACTCTTGCTCAAGGTAATCGAGTCCCTTGCGGTCGCGATCCGGCATCCAGCTTCTTACCCGGATCGCTTCCCTCGCAGACCAAACGATCCGTCCCTACAGGGCTGCAACCCGGCCAATCGCCTGACACGCGCTCAAGGATCATTGCTGGATTGGCCGCTGGTAGCAAATACTTCAACGCTTCCAGTCGCAGGCCGCGCACGTGTCGAATGAAAAATGCAGAGGCTGGAATCGGGCCGAATTGAATCGGCTCGGGATAAGCGCTGCTGGCCTCAGGAACACGTCTCCTGGAATCAAACATACCTTCGCTACCTACAGGCTCCACTGAAACCCTAACGAGGCTTAGCCCGCGGATGGGAGCATCACTCAGCCCGGCAATTACGCTCGCATAGCGGGTGCCCCTTGCCTCAACGTCCACAATTCGAATGCCCTCCATCTCACCGGCCCCCGGAGCAGAGGGCGCATTTTTGCGCGCGCCGATTCGCAGGAAAATTGGCGTTCCGACCTGGTCCATTTTCACATTACGAATTTCCACGTCCTTGATATTGCCGCCATCCACCGTCTCAAGCGCAATCCCCGGATTGCCATGCCGGTTCCCCATGCCTCCCGTCATGGTCAGGTTGCGAACACGAATCCCGCTGAAGTCCCCATAGGATTCCGTGCCGAGCTTCAAGAACACACTTGCGCTTCGCAGGCGGCAGTTCTCAATTGTGATCTTTGAAGTCGGCAATTTGCGCTGCAGGGATGCACTGGTCTTGAGGCAGATCGCATCATCAAACGACTCTACATCGCAATCGTGAATTCGAGCGTCGCGGGTGCAGTCGAGATCAATTCCATCGGCCAGCGCTCTAGTGATTTTGAGATTGCCGATATCTGCTTTTTCGCAACCAATCAGACTCACTGCATAATTCGGAGCTTGATCAATCGTGAAGCCGTCCAACTTGATCTTTGTGCAACGCCGCAAGGAAATTGGCTTCGGTCCACCGCGCTGCGTCCGTTCGCATTCAATCCTTCCCGGACCATCAATCGTGATGTTGTCCGCATCACTTCCAAACAGCAATGCATGCTCGAAGCGGGAAGTTTCAAAGTCAGCAAACGGCTCAAAACCAAGCTTCTCCGGCGGAGGATATTCCGAATTCATCTTGAGCATCCGCAAGACAGCGCCCGGAGCAAATCGCAAATGCGCATCGGAAGGCAATCGCAGCCTGCCCACCGTATGAACGCCTGCCGGCAGCACGAAGGGCTTCTTCAGCTTCGACTGCGTATCGATGCCCTGCTGTATTTCTTTCGTATCGAGGCTGATCAGTAGGGCGAGATGAATCCAGAGTGTAGGCATGAAGCTTGACGCATCTCCCAGTTTAGTGATGAAATTGGCGCTAATGCGCTTCATAACAACTATCTTGCTCTTGGCCGGATTGTCCTTTGCTCAAACTGAACGCGGCCAAATCGCCGGCGTCATCAGCGATGCCAGTGGTGCCTCCATCGCTGGGGCCTCCATCCGCATCATTAACAAGGCTACGAACACCCCGCTTGCGGTAAGCTCCGGCACGACCGGAGACTATACCGCCCCTAACCTGCCGCCCGGTACGTATCGCCTCGAAATTTCCGCTCCCGGCTTCAAGAAATTTGTCCAGGACAACCTCACAATCAATGCCTCCGCCAGCGTGCGCATCGACGCAAAACTGGAAGTGGGCCAGGTGACCGAGACCATCGAAATCACAACTGCTGCAGCGCAAATACAAACCGAGAACGCACGCGTCTCCACTTCTGTATCCAACAAACTGGTCGATGAACTTCCGCTGGTAGTCGGTGGAGAAATGCGCAACCCCTTTGGCCTTGTTGCCATCGCACCAGAAGCCAAGGGTTCAGGCAGTCGATTGAGCCTGGGCGGTGGTCAGGCACGCGCCTGGAATGCCACGATGGACGGCCTCTCCATCGCAACCAACCGCGCTGCCGACGCAACAGAGATCGCTTACACTGCACCCTCCCTCGAAGCCATCACAGAATTCAGCGTTGATACCAACGGGTTTAAAGCTGAGTACGGCCAAGCTGGCGGGGGCGTCATGACTTTCGTATCCAAAAGCGGTTCCAACGAGTTCCATGGCAATGCATTTGAATTCCTTCGCAACGATGCCATGGATGCTCGTGGCTTCTTCGCACCCAAGCGCGCGGTCTATAAGCAGCACGATTTTGGCGGCACCTTCGGTGGTCCCGTCGTTATCCCCAAGCTCTACAACGGTCGGAACAAGACATTTTTCTTCGCCAGCTACGAAGGCTTCCGCAATCGGGTCGGCTCGACCGATGCATTTTTCTCTGTGCCAACTCCGGAAATGTTCGGAGGCGATTTTTCAAATCTCGTAGACCAGAGCAACCGTAAACTCACGATCTACGACCCAACAACAACTCGACAGACGGGCTCAACTTTCACACGCGATGCCTTCGCTAATAATCAGATTCCTGTAAGTCGCTTCGCCGCTTTTTCGAAGCAGGTTCTCCCCTTCGGCCAGACTGTAAAACCAAACGTCGCTGGAGGCGTTCCCGGCAACATCAACTATATTCGCAACAACTATATTTCTCAGGGCGGCAGTCTCACCAACCCCGCCAACAAGGCCAGCATCAAGGTCGACCAGAACATCGGGTCCAAACAACGGGTCGGCTTCTTCATGAATAGCAGCCGTCAAGAGACGGCCCTGAGCGACAAGACGCCCGGACTTCCGGAACCTCTTTGGGGTGGCCAGATTTCTCAATTCAACACTACTAGCTACCGCATCACATACGACTACACGATTTCGCCCAATATTCTGAACCACCTTTCGGCAGGCGGCAATACCTTTTACAAAAATTCTTACTCCTCAAACTCCGGCAAAGACTGGAAGAGCAAAATCTGCCTGAAGAATGCTGTGGATTGCAACGATAACTTTCCTCGTCTCTCTTTCTCTGAATTTTCTGGATGGGGCGCTGCCAGCTATAACGGTACAGAACAGCCTATGATTTCAATCAAGGACGATCTTTCCTGGGTCAAAGGCAAACACACCTTCAAGTTCGGCTTTGCTTACGACGACCAGCGTGCCAACGGTTTTGGGCAGCAGGACATCATGGGAGCCGCCTCGTTCAGCTTCCTGGGCACCGGACTTCCCGGCGTCACCACCTACACTTCGGGCAGTTCATTCGCCAGCTTCCTGCTTGGTGAAGCGAACGGTGGCAACACCGAAACGATCAGGAAAGTTACTCAGTACTATCGCTACTACGGCGGCTACATCCAGGACGATTGGCGCCTCAACCGCAAACTGGTTCTGAACATCGGGTTGAGATATGACAATACGCGCCCACCAATTTCCGCAACCGACGCATACTCGGACTTCACACCAGACAAACCCAATCCCGCAGTCAACAACTTCCCCGGCGCACTCCGCTTCGCTGGTGATGGACAGGGTCGTGAAGGCACCCGTAGTTTGGTTCCCTCATGGAATGCCGGCTGGGGTCCGAGACTCAGCCTCGCATATTCCGTCAACGACAAGACCACAGTGCGAATGGGTGCCGGTCGCAGCTTCTCTCGCGTAGCCGTCGTCGGGTCCAGCGGACACTTCGCAGGCTTTATCGGACAATACTCGTTCAGCTCAGCCGATAACGGCGTAACTCCGGCTTTCCAGGTCGATCAGGGTCTGCCTGCCTATTCCCTTCCACCAGCCATCAATCCCAGCTTTCAAAACAATCAGGTTGTCGATTACTGGAACGGCCTGAATGGAATCCGTTCGCCCGAAAACATCACTTGGACCATGAGCGTTCAGCGGCAGCTCACTCAGAACACAGTTCTCGAAGTGAATTACAACGCAAGCCTTGGCTCACATTTGCCAACAAGCCTTCTAAACCTCAACCAGATACCCAAGGCAACTTACGATGATCTCGTAAATCGATATGGCTCAGTCCAGGCCAACAACATCTTGCGCGCTCAAGCAACAGCTGCCCTCGCCGTTGATGCCGGGATCAAACTGCCATATCCCAACTTCTCCAATTCTGCAGTGCAACTCAACCGCACCGCCGGACAGGCTGTGCGACCCTTCCCGCAATATTCCAGTATTCAGACCGGTGCTCGAGAAGGCGACAAGAGCGGCCACTCCACTTACCACGCCATGGTCGTCAAGATGGATCGGCGTTTCTCCGGCGGCCTCACTTTCAACTGGAGCTATGCACTCTCAAAGATCCTGACAGACGCTGACAGTTACGGTGTCGATGGTGGTGGTTCGCAGGATCACTTCAACCGCGGCCTCGAAAAGTCGATTGGCCGCGACGATCAAACTCATGGCCTTAAGCTGAACACGCTTTACGAACTTCCTTTCGGCAAGGGCCGAAAGTGGGCAATCCAAAATGGCGTGCTGAACGCTATCGCCGGTGGATGGCGCCTCGGAGCCATTCAGAGCTATCTGCGAGGCTTCCCCCTCTCGATCAGCCGCAACAATCCGCTGGTCAACTTCAATGGCACCACTCGACCCACGATTAGTTCCTACGACGGCTGGCAACCCGCCTGGAAAAATGGCGACTTCGATCCTGCGGTTGACCGCCGTCTCGACCGCTCCGTTTTCCCGGTGCAACCCGTCAATTTCGGGAATGCAACCCGCTTCAATCCTCGCTTGCGTGAATTCCCGACCCTCAACGAAAACCTCAGCATCGGCAAGGTTTTCTCCATCCGTGAAAAGATCCGCCTCGACTTCCGGGCTGAAGCATTCAACATGTTCAACCGCGTACGTTTCGGCAACGGCGGCACCAGCCTCGACGGAACCACCTTCGGGGTAGTCACCGATCAGTCCAACACGCAGCGGCAATTGCAAATGGCCCTCAAACTGTATTTTTAAGGGGAATTGCAACGCCCAGCTCTAACTTGACTTTTCTTATTGCATCGACACAAATCTGTGAAAGAATAAATTTCGCTTAAACTATGCAACGTCGTGTAATGGCTTTCGTACTTGCGGGCGGCAAGGGAACCCGCCTATACCCTCTGACCAAGGAACGGGCGAAACCTGCCGTGCCCTTCGGAGGCCGTTATCGCATCTGCGATTTCGTGCTTTCCAACTTTGTCAATTCCGGAATTTATTCCATCTATGTGCTCATCCAGTTCAAGAGCCAATCGCTCTTGCAACACTTGCGTGATGGCTGGGAATTTTCCGGGCTCCTCAAGAATCATTTCTGCATTCCTGTGCCAGCGCAAATGCGCTCTCCGGGAGAAAGCTGGTATAGCGGCACGGCAGATGCCATCTACCAGAATGTAAACCTCATCGAGCAGGCCGAGCCCGATGTCATTGCTATCTTTGGCGCGGATCACATCTACCGTATGAATATCCGGGAGATGATCGAGTTCCATATCGACAAAGGTTCTGACGCCACAATCGCCGCAATCCCGGTGGACAAAAAATACGCAAGCGAATTTGGAGTGATCGAAGCAGCACCGGGCGGTTCTGTCATCGGATTCCATGAAAAAAATCCCGATGCTCCGACCATGCCTGGAGACCCCAATCGCGTTTACGCTTCGATGGGGAACTACGTCTTCAGTACCGGCCTCCTTTTGAAGGAACTCTACGCCGACGCCGAAGATGAGAATTCGACGCATGATTTTGGCCGCGACATCCTGCCCAAGCTCGTTGGGAAAGTCCCAATGTATGCTTACGATTTTCAGCGGAATCACATCACCGGCGACCCCACCGACCAGGAGCCCTACTGGCGCGACGTCGGCACCATCGATTCCTATTACGAAGCATCCATGGACTTGCGTAGCGTCCATCCCAAACTCAACCTCTACAACCGCAACTGGCCACTACGTACAGCCGGCTATGAGGATCCTCCGGCCAAGTTTACTTACGACGAAAATCTGGTTCGCGGCTCTGCGATTGATTCCATCGTCTCTGGTGGTTCCATCATCTCTGGCGGCGCGGTACGCAATTGCGTGATCGGTCGCGGTGTCAAAATTCATGGTGGTGCCGAGATCGACGATTCCGTCATTTTCGACAACTGCGAAATTGGCCGTGGTGCCAAGATCCGGCGCGCAATTCTCGACAAGAACGTTCGCGTCCCCGATGGTGCGCGAATCGGATATGACCTCGAAGCCGATAAGAAGAACTACAGCGTTACCGAGTCTGGTCTGGTGGTTGTGGAAGGGCGTCGTTCCCGGGTGGATGTGAGCTCGATGCAGATTGCCAGAAGATACTGAGCAGCAGTCCAGTCACTACTACTACGACGCTGCCAATCACGTTGTACCAGAGAAAACCAACTTTGCCAGTTGAGTGTGTGTAAAAAATCACAGCTTCACCTGCGAGTACTCCAAAAAACGCTGCGCTTCCTCCCACCCGTGGAAAGAAGAAGGCCAGCAAAAAAACGCCGAGCAACCCGCCATAAAACAGGCTCCCCAGCATGTTCACGGCTTCTACCAGGCTCCCTAGGCCGCGAGCTAGTTGAGCACTCGCGATCGCATAGATTCCCCAAAATACGGTCGCCAGTCGAGAGAACCACAGGTAGTGTTTGTCACTTGCATCCTGCTTCACAAAGCGCTGATAGAAATCCACCATCGTAACGGTAGCCAGCGAATTGATTTCTCCGGAACTCGTCGACATAGCGGCACCGAAAATGACAGCAATCACGAGGCCAACAAAGCCGGCCGGCAGGTGTTGCGTCACAAAGGTTAGAAAGACGTAGTTTGTATCGTTGTAACCCTGGGTTGCCTCTTTGTGCACAACATCAAGATTTTTCTGCGCTTGCAAAAAGGATGCCTGATGACTGGCATCCCGATGCGCCAACAACTCGCGGGCCGCCTTCTGACGTATTGCAATAGCAGCTTCATGTTTGCGCTCAATCGCGGTGCCTGCTACGTTTTTCAGATTGCCGGCATGAAAAGTCACCGGCGGTGCCGTGAAGATGTAAAACACAAACACCAAAGCACCGGTGAGCAGGATAAAGAACTGCATCGGAATCTTTGCTACCGCGTTGAACAGAAGACTCACTCTGCTCTGTTGAAGATCGCGACCAGTCAGGTAGCGCTGCACCTGGCTCTGGTCGCAGCCAAAATACGCAAGAGCAAGAAAGGTCCCCCCGATCAAACCGCTGAGCAGGTTGTAGCGGTCGTGCCAGTCGAAGGTCGTTGTGACCGCATTCAACTTTCCAGCGCTTGAGGCAAGCAGCAATGCGTCTCCAAAACCGATTCCGTTCGGCAGACCCTGCACTGCGATGTAGGCCGCAGTGAACAGCCCCACGATCATGATCAGCATCTGCTGAAAATCAGTCCACGTAACAGCGCGAATGCCACCAAGCACCGTGTAGACAATCACCACTCCACCCATTAGCATCGTAGTCGTCTGGTCAGGCCAGCCCAGGATCACCGTGAGAACAACGGCTGGGGCATAAAGCACCATCCCTACCGCCAAACCACGCTGGATCAGGAAGATCAAACTTACAAGTGCGCGGGTCTTTGCATCGAATCGCTTCTCCAGATACTCATAGGCCGTAAACACATTTGCGTTCCGGAAACGTGGGGCGAAGAACGCACTCACCAGGATCATTGCGATGGGGAGGCCAAAATAAAACTGAATAAAGCGCATGCCATCGGCATAGGCTTGGCCTGTCGTTGAGATAAAGGTAATCGCACTTGCCTGCGTCGCCATGATCGACAGCGCAACGGCGTACCAGGGCAAGGATCGGTCGGCTAACAAATATCCGGAAACTGTTGATGTCTTGCGGCTCTTCCAAAGCCCATACAGGACAATGAAGCCAATCGTCGCAGCAAGAACGACCCAGTCTAGCGCTCTCATAAACGGAAAGATGCAGTGAAGATCGCCAAAGCTGCAATGATCACGATCAAATAAACAATCACAGCCAGATAGATCCGCTTCCAGCTTCCAAAGAAAGGCGCGCTCTCTGATTCTGGCGGTAGCATCAGTTCTTCCCTAAGCTGAGGAAATTGGCAAAAAGGCGGTAAGCACCCGGCACGCCTGCAGGCAATTGCCGGAACCAGGCATAGCTGGTGAACAAGTAATGACCCTGACCATACTTGGCATAAAGCGTGCCTCCCAGCATTGGTTTCTCACCAGGATCCTGCGTCGAGAAAATCGGCTCATAGTGATCGTCCCATTTGCTGGCAAAGTAAAGCCCACGTTCCTGAACCCAGCCGTCAAAATCCTTGGCTGTGATCTGATTGGGGTACTGCAAAATCCGATGATCCTGCTTGGGGAAAATCATCGGAGCAAATTCATCAGTGACACGGTCACGGGAGATCGTCATCGGATATGGTCCCACTTTGCTTAACAAAGAAGGATCACCACCAAAAAAGCCACCCTCCTGCACGTTGTACTGCACGATCATGGTTCCACCCTTGGCTACATATTCGTCGAAGATGCGCTGCGCATTTGCCCGTAAATCAGCGCGGGTGTTGAACGCTCTCACCCCAGTCACGACAGCGTCATATTGCGACAGGCTCCCGGTGGTCAGGTCTTCTTCTGTTAATAAAATGACCTCACAGCCCATCTGACGCAGAGCATCCGGAACTTCATCCCCAGCGCCCATCACATAGCCAACACGCTTGGCGAGATTCTTTCCGCTAAAGCGAACCACCTTTGCAGTCGCCTTGGGTGCCATCGTTTGCGGGGGGATATGAGCATATTGAATCACCCTTGTGCCTTGTGTAATTTCGCGTCCATTGACAGTTGCAACTGCGGTCAAATTCCCGGTGCCTTCCTTCGTCGACGGTGTCACTACAAAGCTGAGCGTCTTCTCTTCTTCCGCAGCAGAAATCTGGAAATCAACATTCGCAGGTTCAGTTTTCCATCCCGCAGGAATATTCAACTTCAAACTGCCCTTTTGACTCGCGAGGTTGGCCTTGAGAACCACTTCCACCTTGCGGGCCTCTACACCAGGAAACACCAGCGCATCTTGGGACATTCGCACAGAAACCGGCGGCACAATCGTAACGGGTCTGGTAAGCTCACCCGCACTCCGATTCACATAGCGATGGGTCACACCACGAATCAATTCGATCTCTGTGCCGTTGACCAAGAACTTGATATTGGCAACAACGGGTGCAGGTGCTTGCGGCAGTCCAAGCAAATCCATATTGTTCACCGTAAACATTGCATCGCTTCGAGCTTCAATCAGGAAGTAAGGCTGCGTGAGCGGAGCATCTTCAGCAACAACCCAATTGAGAGCGACTGTGACAGGCTGGTTCTTTTCGAGCTTCGTAATTTTCGCAACGGGGTCAACACCCTTCACTCCGCTAAATGAAGCAGCCTGCATCGTCACATCTGCGCCATTGCGCTGGATTGCCACAATCGACAACTTTGCCGTTTTTCCCTGAATCGCCAAATACTTTTCCGCTTGAAACTCCGTCCAGATCCCAGCCACCATCGCTATGGCCTCATCAAGATCCTTCCGCTTCAGTACACTGTAGTGATCCGTACGCGGAGCAAGCAGGCGGCGCGCCTCGAGCAAATGCGGCAGCACTGCCGTTGGATTCGACGCATTGAATTCACTGGCCGCCTTCGCGAGCAACTCCCCAACCCCTGCAGCACCCGGAACCCGGTTCCAGGTCGTATCAATTCCATCCCACAGATCTGTTTTCGCGACTTCTCCCTTGATCGTCGTGAAGTAGTTGAGTTGCGGACCCTTGCGCTCCGCAGCACCCATTGCCTGGCTCTTATGCTGACTGCGACTCCACCCGGCAATCTCACCGTAGCTATATCCGAGATAGGCGTCATAGTCACCTACTTCCATCGAAACCCGCAACGTTTCTTTCTCCTTCGGAGCCTCAACTCCCGGCCTGCCCCCAAAGGAATTCCACACCAGTCGTTTTGCCTGCCAAACCGAAACATACTTCAGTTGTTCAGGGAAACGCTTCGGATCTGCGGCCGCTTCAAACGCTTCATCGGCAATGATGGCTGAAGTCTGGTGATGTCCATGGCCATCTTGAGGCGTACCCGAAAAACGGCGAATGATCACGTCCGGTTGATATTTGCGAATCACCCAGACAACATCCCGCAAAATATTGTCGTGTCCCCATTTGTCCATGGTCTCTTTGGCAGTCTTCGAAAAGCCAAAATCAATCATTCGCGTGAAAAACTGTTCTCCGCCATCAATCCTTCTTGCCGCCAGCAATTCCTGTGTACGGATCAAGCCAATGTCGACACCCTGTTCTGAGCCAATCAGATTCTGTCCACCCTCACCCCGGTTCAAAGAAAGATAAGCCGTACGAACTTTCTTCCCTCTAGCAAGGTATGCAACCACGCCTGTATTCTCATCATCAGGATGCGCAGCTATCATCAGCGCGCTCCCGACAACATTCAGTTTGTCCAGGGCTTGTTTCGTCTCTGCGGCCCCACTAAAGGATCGCTGAGCGAGGAGCGAAAGCCCCATAGCAAAAAAAAGAACGGCAGAACGCATACTGTTCAGTGTATCGTCCCGCCGCCGAAATCCGAAGAGTTTCCCGCCTTGCTAAGCTTTCTCTCCCTCAACTTGAAGCGCAAGGTAATTCTGAATGCCCATCTGCTCAATCATCGTGAGCTGAGCCTCAAGAAAATCCACGTGCATCTCTTCATCCTTCAAAATCCGCTCGAACAACTCGCGGCTTCCATTGTCCCCGGCAGCAACTGCAACCGCAACAGCCTTGTTCAAACGGTCCACAGCATCAAATTCAAGCTGAAGATCATTCTCATGCATTTGCTGCACGTTCTGCCCGATCCTGAGCTTGAACAGTTCCTGCATGCTGGGCGTACCGTCCAGAAATAACATCCTTTCGAGCACGGCTTCGGCGTGTTTCATTTCGCCGATTGCTTCCATCTTTGTGTATTTTGCGAGGCCCTTGTAGCCCCAATTCTCCATCATCTCAGCATGGAGAACGTATTGACTGATTGCCGTCAATTCTGCCTTCAGCACCTCTTGCAGGTGATGAATTACTTCTGGATTACCCTTCATATATTTTCAAGATATCAGGTCAGCCGGCCATTTCACGAATCAAAGCTTGCTTCATTTCAGCTTCGGGTGCACGAAGCCCTGTCCACATTTCAAACCCGATCACACCTTGATAAACAAGCATCGACAAACCATCCAGAGTTTGCAGACCAAAAGCCTTGGCGTGCGCTAGCAACATCGTCTCTCTGGGATTGAAAACCGCATCGCAGACTACCATGCCCTTGGGTGCAGTACGGAAATCCACTGCCGGCATTGCCTCTGCATTTGGATATAGCCCCACGCTGGTCGCGTTGATCAATACGTCCGTATCGGATGCAAACTCGATTGCCCTCTCGGGCCAAACCAAAAACTCAACATTTGCGGACAATTTTCGCCTCAGGTCTTCAGCAAGTTCCCTGCCTCTCGATTCAGATCGATTCACGAGAACCAACCGCTTGAGTCCAGCCAAAATAAGCTCCGTCGCCATCGCGCGAGCTGCCCCGCCAGCACCAAGCAGGACGGCTGTCTTGCCCTGCGGATCAACTTTTGCGTCTTCCCTGAGAGCCCTCAGGAAACCCTTCCCATCGGTGTTCTCGCCAATCAGAAGATCACCCTCACGGCGAACTGTATTCACGGCGCCGATCAATTCCGCTTCGTGGCTCAAGCGATCAAGATACAGAATCACAGAAACTTTGTGCGGAATCGTCAGATTCAACCCCGCGAATCCAAGCGCTCGAATTCCTTTCATCGCCTCTGCCAAATCGGCAGGGCGCACCTCCATCGTCAGGTAGCGCCAATTCAAACCGGCTGCTGCAAAAGCTGCCTCCTGCATCGCGCCAGTCGGGTTTTCCGACACTGGTTGGCCCAACACCCCAACCAGTTCCGCTTTGTAGTTCTTTACCATCTGCCTCATTTCTCCGCAGAGAGTTTTTGACCCTTCAATCTTGCCGCGTCACGCACCCATTGCTCCAGAATCTTGTACGCCTGATCATTGGGATTGAATCGCCTCCCACCCTGATGCCCATCTTCCTTGCCACTTTGCACATTCAGCGGTTTGCGCAAAAGCTTCGATTGTTCCACTGCAGTCTCATTCACGCGTTCGAGAAGTGATTTGTAAATGTGGACCAGGCCTTGCATCTTCACGTAACCAAGATCATCTGCTGGAGCAAGCTCCATGGACGGGACTCTACCTGCCACCCCGTGGCAGCCAAGACAAGACATCTGGTCTTCCCGGTTTGGCTTCGTCAGTTCCGGTACAACCCAGTCGCGGAAGTACTCCCAGTTCTTTCTCCATCCGGGGCTCAATTGGGCGATGTCAGCAGTTTCCTTTTCGAAATACTGTGGCGTCGCCTTTAAGAGGACCGGCTCAATCCGGGGATGCTTTCGCAGGATCGGATCTGCTGCCAGATTCAAGGCCGCCCGCTTGGTGCGTGCATCACCTTTTGCTTCAAGCGCCTTTAGATACAGGTCAATGGATCGCTCTCGCAAACCCGCCAATTCCGAAGGCAACTGCGTCGCTGCCCCTACTTCGGGAACCTCCTGCCCAAAGCGCAACATCCATTTCACAGCAGGTACCCACAGCCGTTCCTGCATCGGAGTCTCAAACGACTTTGGATAGTAGGCCAGCAACATCGGCGTCTGCAAATCCTGGTTGTTGTGGATGATGCTCGCAATCTGTTGCGAGACATACCAATCCAACGGGTCCTTTTCCATCTGCTGTAATTGCCGTGTATTCTCTTCCAGCTTGCCCCGCTCCGGAGCCCAGTTCGGCAAAAGAATCTTGTAGAAAATTCGCTGCTGTTCTTCCGTCTTCGGCAAATTCCAACGTGCACGCTGAAACAACTTCACGATCGGACTGACAAGTTCCGCACGCCTCTCCATTTCATTCGAACCTCGATAGAACTGCTCCATCATCGGCTCGAGAAATTCCTGTGTCCCAGGGAGGCTGATCAAGCGCGGATCCGCAATCGATGTCGAGGCAAGCGTGCGCAAATCATCCGGCCCGTTCGAGGCATATTCGAGCAGTTTCTTCTGCAGTGGGTCGTGAATGATATTCGCTGAAGCTTCGATCGCCAATTTCACCCGCATCGGATCTTTCTGCTTCTCGCTGCGTTCCCAAAACGCCAGTACAGCTTTGCCCATCATGGCCGCCGAATTGTCCGTAATGTACCCCATCTGGCCTGGGCCTCCATCACCACCAGCCTGGCTGTAATAGGTTGCCGCGATTGCTGTCAGTCTGTCGATCAACACTTCCGGCACCTTCTGATCCAGCCGCTTCGACAAGCTCTCGAAGAGTTGCGAGAGCTCGGGATATTGATGCTCTTTGCTCGGGTTCGCCCGCTGCCCGTTCACAATGAACAGCGCTTCCAGCTGATAACGCAGAGCGTTCTCAGTCAAAACACTCGGCTCTTCACGCTCCAGTGTCCGCATCACCGCAATGTTGATTCCCTTCCTCACAGGCGGATTGTAAATCCACCAGTTCCAGGCGGCACGAGTTGCCCAGGCCCGGACGGCTGGCGAGGCATCGTCGTTCATCATGCGGTCCAGGTTCCGCGTCAATCGCTCAAAGCCAACGTTCGAGCGGCTCATCACTGCATCGGCACGCATCACCAACGCTCCGGCAATCGATTCGCGCGTCAAATCATCACCCAGCCTCGACTGCTCAAAAACAAAATCCCAACCCTTGTCATCGAGCAGAGTCTGCCTCAATCCCCATCGCGCCGCTTCGCGAACCATCTTCGATTCGTCACCGCTGCCGGCCAACTGTGCAGTCACTCCTCGGTCATCACGCAAAGCCCCCAGCGCAATCTGCGCAAAGTAGCGCACTGCCGCCACCGGGTGCTTTGCCCCTGGCAAAACGAGATCAAAAAACTGACGGTCTTCTGCCCTCATCCCCAGCTGAGCCATAGCCCGAAATCGTGCAATCGTGTCGAGAAGACTCTCGTCGCTTTTGGGTTGAAAGTCACTCCGCTGCGGCTCAATCGCTTTCATCGGGTACAGCCTCGACAATGCGTGCTCCACGTAAGCAGTGGTCACAAAACCAGTGAGCGAACTCTTGTTCCAGCGCCCGTAAGGGTCTTGTGTCTTGAGAAGCCACTGGACACCCTTACGCACGGCTTCATCACGATCATCCATTCCAAGCGCCCCAAAAGCGGTTAAAGCAAGCGCCGTAGGTGCAGGATCACATTCGCCCTTCGCGTCAAAGCCCCAACATCCCTCCACCTTCTGCAACCTCCGCAGACTCACTTCATCTTCATGCAACTGGTCAAGAATCTTCGCTTCGAGCTTGTGGCCAGCCACAGGGAAGATCTTCCGGAAGAATTCCACGCGGTTCGCCGGGTCATCTGTATACTTTGCCTTCAGCGCCAATAGCTTCTCGGCCTTCTCTTCCAGCGCCTCAAAGTACTTCGGATTCTTTGTCTCCCGCCAGGCTCGTTCAAGTATCGTACCGGCAAATCGATACACCACAGCTTGCCCATAATTGGAACCAGGCCCTGCAGCGTTGATGCCACTCGGATCCGCTGACTGCAAAATGAAATTCGCGGTCCGTACCTGTTGCGTAGAATGCAATCGCTTTGGCGCCGTCAACATTTCCGCCATCACAACATTGAAACCAGCAGCCCTTGTCCCCGCTGGGCCATCGCCCAAATCAAGCGGAGAAAGACTTGTGTTGTTCGCTGCCTCCGTCAACACGTTCGTAGGCCGCAAACACTCATACATCGTGTTGATCAATTGCCGCAGGGTGTGCGTCGTTTCCATCGGATAGCCGTTCAACACCGGCATCGCCGGTCCCCAGATACTGGACTGCGTATGGCAACTCATGCAGACCGTGCCCAGCAACGAACCCGTATCCCGTATGCGCCGGTCGACAGAGGCACCGCGTGGTCGGTTCATCAACCAGGCATGCACTTGCGTCATGTGGTCATACATCGCCTGTTGAACAGCCCTACGGGGATCCGTGTGCGGCCCGAGTTCGCGCACCCGCATCTCCACCTCGTAGCCTGGAGAATTGGATTCCACGACAAGGTAGTAAATTCCTCCCGGCATAAAGGTCCGCGTGATGGCGGTCCGATGCTCCTCAAGTTGTTGGTGCACACGCTCATTTGCATTCTGCCCTTCTTTGAACTCCTTGCCGTCAGCCAGGAACACCCGCAATCTGGCCACAACAAATGGATCCGGCAACATCAGGCTGGCCGTAAAAAGTTTGGGCACCTTTCCCTTGAATTCCAATCTGAAATAGTCATCACCCTTGCCCTTGGTCACGTCTCCGTTATCGAAATGTTCAATGTCGTCAGCCGATCCAACGATCTGCAAGTTCTCATCGCCACCGGCCTCACCAATTGGAATCGGCTGCGCTTCGGCAATCGAATTATTCGGCTCCACTTCAAGCGTCATACCGCGCGTTGCAAGCCCCAGGTTCACCGTCCTGATGGATGCATGCCAAGGCACTGCCAGACCCTTCGGCCACGGCGTTGCTCTCGGAAAAGGCTTCAGCATCGCGATGCTCCCAATCTCCCTCCAGCGGGGCAAATTGAAAATTGCATCTCCCTCCTCCAAAGCCCTCGCACTCAACTTGTAAGTCCCTGTTTTTGGTGCCCTGAAATAGACGAAGAAATCCGGGTCCAGCGCATGCAGCACCTTTCGCATCCCCGCCCACTCCAATTCGATCCGGGCATTGGCGGGCAGTTTCGAAGCAGCTGGCAAGCCGGCAGATACTTCCACCACTTGACCCTCGCGCAAATTGGCCAGTTTTACGAATTGACCCGAAAACGTATCTTGCGCCGACGCAACAACGCCGAAGATCAAGGCAAAAGAAAAGAAAAGATACCGCATAATGGAGTTGAACAACATCTTTTCATACACCAGTCATGCTTTGGGAAGTCATACTCTTGATCCTTTCGGTAACAGTGCTGAGCTGTTATTCGATCGGTCAGGAATTGCTGATCCGCTATCGAGACTTGAAGCGTGCCGACGCTATGGGAGAAGAGCTCAGCTACCTTCCCGGAAAAATGGCTTGGGAAGTGGAGCAACGCTTTGGCCCCCCGACTGAAATCGTAGAAGGCACCAGCGGACGCTACCTCTACATCTGGAAAGTGCTCTCTCTTCCTCACATCCCAAAAAGCGGAGGCCTGCTTGTGATGACGCTGACAGTCAGTCCTGACGGCACCGTCACAGAAACTCATTGGCAGCAGCGCGGCCGCAACTAGCTGCTCACAATATCCTTCACCACGTTGCCCGCCACATCTGTCAAGCGGTAATCCCGTCCACTGTATCGATAGGTCAGGCGAGTGTGGTCGAGCCCCATCTGATTCAAAACCGTCGCGTGCAAATCGTGGATGTGTACCTTCTTCTCGACGGCAGCAAAACCAAAATCATCCGTTGCACCATAAACAGTGCCCCCACGAAATCCTCCTCCCGCCACCAGATAGCTAAACCCATGATTGTTGTGGTCCCGACCGTTTTGCACCTTGACCAGTCCGCCAACTTCCACCGCCGGGGTGCGGCCAAACTCGCCACCCACCATTACGATGGTTTCGTCCAGCAGGCCGCTCGCCCGCAAGTCTTGAATCAAAGCCGCAATCGCCCCGTCGCTCTGTTCTGCAAGAGGCCGATGCAACTCAATATCATCATGGTTATCCCAAGGTTGGAAGTTTCCAAAATAGACCTGTACCATCCGGACCCCGCGCTCGATCAATCGTCGCGCAATCAGACACCCACGTCCAAAATCTCCCTCTCCATAGCGGGCCCGCACAGTCTCCGGTTCCTTCGTGATGTCAAACGCATCCGGCGCTTCAGCTTGCATTCGAAATGCAATCTCCGCAGATTGAATCGTCGCCTCCAGTTGGGCATCATGCCCCTGCTTCGCCATGTGATGCATGTTCAGCTGTTCCAACAGTTCCAGTTCCTTCCGTTGCTGCTGCGGCGTCAGCGAAGCGTTGCGAATATAGGAAATCAGCTTCTTCGGATCCTTCTCGAGCATCGGTACGTAAGTTCCCTGATACACGGCCGGGAGAAAATTGGCGGCCCAATTCTGATGCCCCAGCACCGGCAGCCCCGGACACAACACCACATAGCCCGGAAGGTTCTGATTCTCGCTACCCAAACCATACGTCAACCAGGACCCCATGCTCGGTCGTCCGGGAAACTTGTCTCCACTATTCAACATCAGCAGTGACGGTTCATGATTCGGACGATCCGTGTGCATCGAACGAATCACACAAAATTCATCAATCACACTCCCTACCTTCGGGAAGATCTCGCTAACTTCAATGCCGCTTTTGCCGCAACGCCGAAACTCAAACGGGCTCTGCATCAGATTCCCTGTCTTGCGTTCCGTCTTCAAATTTCCCGCTGGCATCGGCTTCCCGTGATACTTGGCCAGCATCGGCTTGGGATCAAAAGTATCCACTTGCGAAGGCCCGCCATTCAAAAATAGATAGATGATCCGTTTCGCCTTGGCTTCAAAGTGCGGCGCCTTCACTGCCAGTGGATTCACCGGCCCGCTTGCTCCTTCGAGTACGGCAGCCAATCCATACAAGCCGAATCCGGCACCAACCGTTTCAAGAAATTTGCGTCGTTCCATCGTCATCTCCCTAATTCACAAACAGGAATTCATTCGACCCAAGCAACACCCGTGCATACTGTGTCCAGTTGGCCTGTCCTAGAAATTGCAAGCCCAGCTTCAATTCCACCGCATCCGGCTCACGACAGAACAAAAGTTGATAAGCCTGTTTCACCTTTTCTTCTTCGCTCCCCTTCAATCTTTTGGACAGCGCAATCGCCCGCTGCTCAACGAAAGAACTGTTCATCAAAAACAGTCTCTGCGGCGGCACAAGCGTGGACATCCTGCTTTCGCTGGTCGCCTGCGGATTCGGAAAATCAAAGAGTGCCAACATGCCATCCACTTTGCGGCGGCTGACAAATCCATACACCGTGCGCTTTGTGTTCGTCTCTTCGTCCAGCTTCTGCGCCTTCTCTGCCGGCTTCAAATCAATTTCGCCCGAAGCAAACAACAGCGAATCCCGCAGCGTTTCAGCATCTACACGACGGCGATTCGCCCGCCAGAACAAGTGATTGTCCGGGTCCTTGCTCACATTCGCCTCAACTGGTTCCGCGCCCAGCGCGTACGTCGCACTCATCAGAATCTGCTTGTGCAGCCGCTTCAGGCTCCAGCCATTTTCTACCAACTCAGCAGCCAGATAATCAAGCAACTGCGGATGCGATGGCTTCTCGCCAAGCTGGCCGAAATTGCTCGGCGTGTTCACAATGCCGCGGCCAAAATGCTGCTGCCACACCCGGTTCACAATCACTCGAGCTGTCAACGGATTTTTGTCATCCGCAATCGCTTCCGCCAGCTGCAATCGTCCACTACCCTGGTGAAACAGCGCCCGATCTTTACCACTCAACACTGCCAGAAATCGCCGTGGGGCCGCATCCCCCGGATTGTTGCGATCCCCGCGCACATAGATCTTCATGTCTGCCGGCTTCTCTTTGTCCTTCATCGTCTGCAGATACGGATATTGCGCCGGTAACTCCTTGCGCTTGGCCTCCTCCAGCTTCTTCTGTTGTTCCAGATAGGACTTCCAGTTGCCGCTCAAGAATCGCTCGATCGTTCCCTTCCCGTAATAAATGACGCCGCTTCCATAATTGAATGCACCACCAGCATCAGAAATGGATCGCTCAAACATATCCCGCCACAAAACAGTCCGGTCACGGTCCATCGCATGAAGCTGTGTTTGCGACAAATCGTTCCGAGTCGGATCAACTCCCAGCACCACTTTGTTCTTCTCATCCACCAACTTTTTCTCTTCATGAATCGCCAGAAGCTTCTCTTCAAAACTTCGCGCTTCTGCGAGCAACTCAGCCTTAGGGGCTTTCGCTTTCACAAGCAACCGAAACTGATTCAGAAATGGGTGATTCAAACGGTCACTCGATACGTACTTCTTCCAGCGGCCAATCGTCTCCTCATCCAGTCCACTCACATCCACCTGCCCTTGGCTCGCCATCAGGTACCGCGCAGTATCAGCAGCCAACACCTCTCCCAATACCCGCGATTGTGTTTCGTGAAAATCCTTGATACGCTTCTCAACAACTTCCACTTCTTTCTCTCTCGACTTCCAGTCGGCAACAATTTTTGCATCGCTGAGCGGTGTCTCCCCTGGCTCACTCGAATTCAGGATGCCTTGCAACGAATAAAAATCTTTGGTCGGAATCGGATCAAATTTGTGATCGTGACACTGAGCGCACGCCACAGTCAGACCAAGAAATCCGCGAGTCAGCGCATCCACCCGCTCATCCTGCATTTCGGGACTCAATGCAAAAAACCCGGTACCCGCCGCAAACTCGACAGGATCTTTCGACTTCATCAGGTCTCCCGCAATCTGCGCCTTCACAAAATCTCGATAAGGCATGTCCTTGTTGAATGCATCAATCACCCAGTTCCGGTAGCGGAACGAATTTGTGTAGGGTTCATCCTTGGTTGAATTCAGTTTGTCATCTGCATAACGCGCTACGTCCAGCCAATAGCGACCCCATCGTTCCCCGTAGTGTGAGGATGCAAGCAGGCGATCCACCACCTTTTCCCAGGCATTCGCAGACCGATCTTCAACAAATGCCTTCGACTCTTCCGGTGTCGGCGGCAGGCCAATCAAATCGTAGCTCGCACGACGCAAGAGCGTTCGGCGATCCGCGAACTTGGCCGTCTGCAATCCTTCCTGTTCGAGACGCGCCAGCACGTATCGGTCAATCTCGTTGCGCACCCAGCGCTTCTCCTTCACTTCGGGCGGAGCAACTTTCTTCACCGGCTGAAAACTCCAAAACGCCCTCCGCTCCGCACTGATCTCTACATCCGCATCCACCGCAACGGCCTTCATCATCTTTTCTGGAAACACCGCCCCAGCGCGAACCCAGTTTGCAATGAGCGCTATCTCATCCGGCCCCAACTTCCCCGACGGTGGCATCTTCAACCTATCGTTTGTATACTCAATCGCCTTCACAAGCAGGCTTTCCTCGGGTTTGCCTTCAACCACCACGGCTCCGCTCTTGCCGCCCTTCATCAGTGCCTCACGAGAATCCATACGAAATCCACCCATTGCCGATTGCGTATGGCATCCGTAGCAATTCTTGGCGAGCAGGGGCCGCACCTTCATTTCAAAGTGATCAGCCTTATCCTGGCCACAGGCGATCCAACACAAAATGCTAAGGACAGAGTTTCGAATAAGCAGCATTGTCACGATTCTATTTGAGTTTCTACATTCATGCACTTGCCATGGCCTCCTGCCTTCGATATCTTCAGTATTTCCCCTCAATCTCTAGATGCCAACCTCTAAAAAATTCCGCATCGGTGTCACACACGACTTTTCCATCGATGCCAAAGGCCATTACGAAGCCCCAATTGCGCAAGTCTTCGCAAACCAGCCCCACATCGAAGTCGAACTCATGCCTCCTTCAGATCAGGATCACCCCTCCTGCGAACAACTTGATCGTTACGACGGCATCCTCGCGCTGAATCCGTTCCTCGACGCAAATAACCTCGGCGGCCTGCAACGACTATCGATCATCGCCCGCTGGGGTGTCGGCTATGACCGTATTGATACCGCTGCGCTGACCAACTCTCAAATCGTTCTCGCTATCACCCCAAACGCGGTTCGCCGCCCCGTCGCCGAAGCAACCATCGCCCTCATCTTTGCATCATCCCTCAACGTGGTTACTCAACACAAAATCGTTGAATCCGGCAAATGGCGCAGCTCCCTCCCTTCCCTTGGACGCAACATCGCCGGACGCACTCTCGGCTGCATCGGCCTCGGCAACATAGCCTCAGAATTGTTCCGACTCTCAGCCTCTCTCGGCTTCGGCCGCTTCCTCGCGCATGATCCCTTCGCTACCCCCGCTCACGCCGCCTCTCTCAATGTCGAATTGGTCAGCCTTGAAGAACTTGCCCGTCAATCCGATTTCCTCTGCGTACTTTGCGCCCTAGGCGATTCAACCCGTGGCATCGTCAACCGCGACCTTCTTCGCCTCATGCAGCCCCACGCAATCCTTATCAACACCGCACGCGGACCCATCGTCAACGAGGCACATCTGGTCGAAGCCCTGAATGAAAAATGGATCGCCGGCGCAGCCCTTGATGTTGTCGAAATTGAACCGCTACCACTCAATGCGCCTATCCGCTCCTGCCCCAATGTGATCCTGGCACCCCATGGCCTCGCCTGGACCGAAGAACTCGCCCGCGACAATTCCTTAGAAGCCGCAAACAGCCTCCTCTTGTTCTCTCAGGGAAAACTCCCCACAGGTATTGTCAACCGGGAAGTACTCGACAACCCTCGCTTCCTCGCAAAACTAAATCAATGGACTCCTAACTCATGAAAACCAATCGCCTCCAACAAGTCATTGCCGAAGGACGCATGCCTGTTGGCCACATGGTCTGGGAATTTGCCACCCGTGGCATCGCCCGCATCGTCGAATCTGCCGGTGTCGACTTTGTCGTCTACGACATGGAACATTCCGGCATTGACCTCGGCGCGATCGCTGACCTCCTCGCCTGGACCCACGGCTGCTCTTTCGCGCCCTTCGTCCGGGTACCCGAGGGCAAGTACCACTTCATCGCTCGCGTACTCGATGCCGGCGCACTCGGCGTTATGATCGCAAACGTCAAGACGCCCGAACAGGCTGCCTACATCGTCGACTCCGCAAAGTACCCTCCCTTCGGCCACCGCGGTCTCGGGCTAGGCCACGCGCACAACAACTACATCGCCCCACACACTGTGGAATACCTTGACTTCGCCAACCGCAACACCACTGTGATTTGCCAGATTGAATCCCCTGAGGGTCTTGCTAACGCCGAAGCCATCGCCGCAACTCCAGGCGTCGATATCCTCTGGATTGGCCACTTCGATCTCTCCACCACCATGGGCATTCCTGCCCAGTTCGATCATCCGGATTTCCACGCTGCCATGCATAAAGTCATCGCCGCCGCCAGAAAACATGGCAAACTCTCCGCCATTCAACCAGGCAGCCCACAGCAACTTGCCGAGTGGCGCAGCCTTGGCTTTGATGTTTTGTCCTATGGCGCAGATTCCGGTCTCTACAAAGCAGCCTTGGCGGATGCAATCGCAAAGGTTCGAGCTTCATAATTTAGTCGTTCAAACAGTGATACAGTGTCATCACTATTAGCAAGGAGGTCGATTGTGGGTTCTAAGTACCAGCTATTCATCTCGGTCACACTTCTCTCTGTGTCCATTCTTTCCGCAGATCTGCGGAAAGCTCGCGATTTGGAAACGGGTGGCCAGATCCGCGCCGCAGAACAGGAATACAAGGCGGATGGCGGCATCGCTTACGCCGAGTTCCTCGAACGGCGCAAGCACCCCGGCGCCCAAGCCGCTTATGAAAAGCTAAGCTCCTCCACAGACCCCGCAACAAAACAGCAGGCACTCAAGCGTCTGATTGTCTTGTCCCTTCTCAGCGGCAACAACAAAGCCGCTGAAACACATCTCAACAGCTACCGCGCCGCTGGCGGCTCCGGCCTTTCCTTTTCGACCAACGTACGCCCCCCTGCAAGTTCTGGCGTCACAAGCATCCCCGGTCCCATTCGCAGCTTCTCCCGCATGGCCGCCCTCTCCCCGGACCTGACTCCTTCGGAACTCCTCGGAGCAATCGCGCGAAATATCGTTACCAACGGTTACCAGGCCGCCGGCAACAACGAAGGTCTCGATCAAACCGAATATCTAAAGCTCATCTATCGCTATCTTTCACAGGCAAAAGAGCTAGATAAACTCGCCGTAAAAGACCACACCATCAACATCGAGCAATGCGACTCCCCCCAGACAGGAGAACTCCTCAAGGTCCTCGGCTATCGCATGCGTGGCGCTTGTGGTGGTGACATCGTTCTCGAAACTGTCAACGCCTCTCGAGCCTTCCTGACCATCGACTCCGGCTTCCCTCTTTCCAACCTCGAGACCGCACTCAAAACCAGCCGCCCCTTCGTCTACGACTACAAGCCAACAGAAGTTCCCGTTCTCTATGGCCCGGAATATTGGAATGAAGCTCGCGAGAAAGACAAACCCAATTTGCTCTTTATCGAGTTCTTCATGTCCGATCCGCAACTCTGCCGCCTCTACCTCGGCCTTTCCAAGCTAGACCCCTCAACGGCCGAAGACCTGAAGAAAGCTATGCCCGTTCAGCGTCTGCGCGCTTTCTCTCATGTACTCGACTTCTTTGGTGGCATGCTCCAGATTCGCAACGGCAAAGTCGCTGTCCCCGGCGATCCCCGCTCTGCCGTCGTCTGGAATGAATTGATTGGTGTCAATCCAGACAACGGCCCCGCCTTTCTCGAACGCCTGATTTCAAAAGATGACGGCTGGGTCGCCGCTTACTTTGAATCTCTTTCGCGCATCTCTGGCCCTACCCTCGACTACCTCAGCGAGCCCACTCGACTCAAACGCTTCTATCTGGCTCTTCGAGGTAAAGTCACTTCGCCAGGACCCGCCCGCCCTGTATTTCGCGCCTCCACAGACCTCATGCTCCTCACTTCTCGTTTGCGAATGGAGCCCAACGGCAAGCCACATATACCTGGCGATGTTGCCACCTGGAAAAACCTCTTCATCAACCATCCCCACGGTAAATACGATGGCAAGCTCACCAAATCCGCTCAAGGCTGGAAGGACCCCGATGACCTCATCGAAGCACTCTTCGCCCTCTCCCGCAAGGCCGTTGACAACGAACCGCTCAAGATGTTTCTCAGCCTCTCCGACGTCAACCGGGGCCGCAAAGATCCTCTTTCTCCTGCCGCCGTCGAACGCATGATCAAAGACTGGAAAATCCTCGGTGCTCAGTACACTTCCTTTGCCGAAATGCCCCTGCTCAGCGAGAAGTCAATTCTCCAATACCTCAGCGCTGCCTCAACACTCAACAGCATCGGTGACATTCAACTCCGTGCGGATTCCACTGGCGCTTTCCAGTCCCTGTTTGCGATTGCTCAAATTCTCAATCGCAATCAGCTCCTCACTGTTTCACTCGATGCCGCGCTCGAACCGGCACTCACTCAGATCGCCGCATCCAAAAATCCCCGCGATCTCTTTGATGCTTCCAAAGCCTCCATCAAGCACTTGCTCCAGTCTGCCGGCGTAGACGAAAAGGCCGACCCTCAGGCTGCAATAATTGGCTTGCTCGCCGGTGCTTCAAAACCCAAGGATGAAGAGACTTATCGCATCCTCGTCGCCGAGATGCAAAAGATCTTCGATGCCCAACGTCTTGTCTCGCTCAAAACCATTTTTGAAATCGACGAGAACCTGGCTGCTCCCTCAAATGGCGGTAAGACCAATGTCGCTCTTGTCAATCGGCTCAGTGCCCGCATCATCGACCAGCAACCTCCGCGATCTTCCCTCTCTGGCGCAGAGCGCAACGCAATGGCCTTCGGTTATTGGGTCGACAAACACATCGAAAACGAACGCAAGATCAACTTCCGCGCCATCCTCGACAAATCCGGGACAGACCCGGTCAAGCTGAAAGAAGCTCGTGGTCAACTTACCGGTTTCCTCAGGGACACCCTGGTAGGACTGGCTTACATTCACTACGCCCCTCCCGGCGCCCAAATTCTCTTCACCAATCCGCACTTCATTCGCAGCCATGATTTCCTCGGCGTACAAGGCTCCAATCAGAGCTGGCGCTCCACAGAGGTCTTCGGCACAGGTTGGCCTTCCTCAGCCGGTGGTCGTCTGGTTGGTTCCCTCGTCAGTCTGCCTTATGCCCTTGCAGAAGCAGAGCAAAATTTCCTGATCCCGACTCGTGAACAGGCACTGATCTGGGGCGACCTTGTACCTCAAATGATCCTGTCTGCCAAAGTACCGCGCTATTGGCGGGTTACACCCTCACAGCTTCATTTCACTAGCCTTCACTACCGCGCCGGTGAATCCCTCCTCGCTCAATCGGCTGTGGACGAAAAGCTCCGAGCCAACGTCATCGCAGCCCTCACGCGCTTCGCCCCGCCC
>JANXLY010000080.1 GCA_025354885.1 Acidobacteriota bacterium
AATTTATCCGGAACGGATGAAGATTCTTGTCGCTAAGGGGACGATTGCCCCGAGGGCTGCCTATGAACCCGTAGCAGCCCGCATTATTGAAGTAGATTCAGGCGGAGTGACAGCCGTAAATCCGGCAAGATTCGAATACAAACACATTCGAGCGAACCTGTACGGGTTAACGAAATGACTCAAACAATCGGTGAAATTCTACCCAACGCGGCTCGCCGATTTGGACCCAGGACGGCTTTGCAGATCGAAGGTCGCGCCTTCAACTTTCAGGAACTGGAGGATTTGTCGAACCGCATCGCGAATGGACTGGTTGCTCGCGGCGTTCAGCCTGGCCACCAGGTCATGCTGTACGGGCCGAATTGTTGGGAATGGCTGGTTGCCTACTACGGCATCGCGAAGACGGGTGCCGTTATCAATCCGATCAACGTCATGCTCACCCCGGAAGAAGTGCGCTACATTGTCGAAGACTCCGGGGCACGTGCGGTCGTCGCTTCCGCCGAGAAGGGTGGCCCACTGCTCGACATGAAGGGGCTCGGGAACCTTTCCGAAGTGATCCTGTGGGGAGAAAAGATCCCAGCCGGAGTGACTTCCTTTACCGATTTTCTGCGAGAAGGGAGCCGCAACTTTGATGTGGTGCCGCGTGATCCGGGCGACCTTGCGGCGATCTGTTACACCTCGGGCACCACGGGGCGGCCCAAGGGAGCAATGCAGAGCCAACGATCCGTGATCGGAGTAGCGGTCGGAACCGTGCTCATGGCAGCACGCGGACCACAGGACCGGGTGATCAATTCTCTGCCGCTAGCGCACGTGTACGGTTCTTGCGCGTTTAATGCCTCGATGATGGCCGGATCCATGCTCATCGTGGTTCCTCGTTTCAACGAAGTAGCGGTAATGAGTGCAATCGCCGAACACGGCGCGACCCTGATGGACGGCGTGCCGACTGTTTACTATTACCTTTTGTCACATCCGGATTTCGACAAATATGATCTGTCCAGCCTTACTCGCTGTTGGGTGGGCGGGCAGACTTTACCGGTCGCGAAGTCAGTCGAGTTCACGGAGCGTACCGGCTGTCCGGTGCATGAGGTTTGGGGGATGACAGAACTCTCCGGCGCAACCAGTGCAAACCCCGTGGTTGGGCCGAACAAGCTCGGCACAATCGGCATCCCCTACCCGGGCAATGCAATGCGCGTGGTTGACATTGACGATGCGACGAAAGAATTGAGACCTGGAGAGCGCGGTGAACTTATGTTCCGCGGACCGCTTGTAATGATGGGCTATTACGGCAATGAGCAGGGCACGAAAGAGGCGATCGAGCCGGATGGATGGCTGCACACTGGTGACATCGCAACGATGGATCATGACGGCTATTTCACGATTGTGGATCGCAAGAAAGACATGATCCTCACCGCTGGATTCAACGTGTATCCTGCTGAACTGGAGCGCGTGTTGTGCATGCATCCAGCAGTTGCACTGGCTGCTGTGGGAGGCATTGCTGACGAAGCGAAGGGCGAATTGGCGAAGGCATATGTGCTGCTCCGGCCTGAGGTGAATCTGAGACGTGAAGACCTGATCGCCTTCTGTCGGCAGCATTTAGCTGCCTATAAAGTGCCCCGCTCGATTCAGTTCGTAAGCGAAGTACCGATGACCTCCTCCGGCAAGCTGATGCGACGGCTGTTGAAAGATATCGATGACGGAACGCGCTAGCCGCGAAAGGGGCTTCGATGCCGGGGTGCAGGCATTGGTAAAGCCTCCAATGATGTTCAAAATCCTCGATCACAGCACTGATGCAGCGTCGCTCAAGCCGATCACCGACGAGAGCAAGCGCCTCGAAGCGAATCCGAAAATCCTCGCGGCAAGCGCAGCTGGAGGCTATCAATAAGTCGATATTCCAGCGACGGGGGCCATTGTGATTGTAGTTACGAACAATGATCCTGCTTTGGCTTTACGAGAAGCGGAGCGCCTCGGAGCCCTGCTCTGAGCTCTGCGCGGGGCACAGGCGGTGCACCGCTCGATGACGAATGGCAAGTGGCCTGTTGCCCTGATGGACGCTGGCGACAATATCGGCGGAGGCTCGGCGGGGGACAGCACGTATATCCTGGCAGAACTTCTGAAGCAGAAAGCCGAGGGCTGGGTAGTGGTGCTCTCCGATCCGGCGGCGGTGCAAACGGCGATCCGGTCAGGAGTGGGTGGAGATTTTGATATGCCGGTTGGCGGCAAGACCGACAACCTGCATGGAGATTCGATTCGGGTGAAGGGTCGCGTAAAGGGAATTCACGATGGCCGCTTCGTTGAGACCGCCGTCCGGCATGGCGGAGGCCGCTACTGGGATATGGGAATCTCGGTTGTGATTGAAGTGGAGGGTTCAACTCCAGACCTGCCCAACATCTTGTTGCTGACCCCGAAGCGAATCATTCCCTTCAGCTTGAATCAATTGATCAGTGTTGGAATTTATCCGGAACGGATGAAGATTCTTGTCGCTAAGGGGACGATTGCCCCGAGGGCTGCCTATGAACCCGTAGCAGCCCGCATTATTGAAGTAGATTCGGGCGGAGTGACAGCCGTGAATCCGGCTAGATTCGAATACAAACACATTCGAGAGAACCTGTACGGGTTGAAGTAGCTATTCGTGGGGCGATTGCGAAGAAATGTCTGCTGCACCCGAATAAATGTCGGCGACGCTGAGCGTGTAATTTAGGGAGCGCAAGTGTATGGTTGCCGTCCGATCCTGGATGACGTCGATGCGCCAGGAATTGGCGGATTCACGGGAGTGGTGCTCAATCCAAACCGGCTCCTGGTGGATCAAAAGGAGATCCTGAAGGGAGGAAATCGAGTGGTAAAGACTGGCCTTGGCCCCGGTGTCGTAAGTAGCAGTACTGGCAGAAAGAACTTCGACAATGAGCGACGGATTGGCTATTGTGTCCCATGCAGTTTCGCTGTATTCCACAGTGCATTCCACAGTGCCGCAAACAGCGCTGAAATCAGGGTAGGCGTAAGCGCGCTTCGCGTCGAGTAGCACCCGCACATCGGACGAGAAAGGCTGGCAACCGTTCGCGAGAATGGCTGGTCCCATCAAAACAGCCGCCCGCATCGCCAGCATTCCGTGTCGGGGGGATCCACCCGCCATGGCGATAATAACGCCATCCAGGTATTCGAATTTCTGCTCGCTCCTGCGGTCGAATTCAAGATAATCTTCTGGACTGAAACGAGGGACTGGGAGTGCGCCCATAAATCCATTATGCGCGAAGCTATTGCAAAGCGCGGTGGAAATCGGTTAGGCTCAAGAAGCAATGGCTCTCAGCCCCTCGTATCGATTCTGGTATTGGTATATCGCCCCGCGCGATCGAGTGGACTTGTCTGCCATGAAGAACTAATCCCAATTTTTCTGGTTTCGTCAAAAGGCCCGCTCGGCAATCCCGAGCGGGCCTTTTTGCATTTCCGGACAGGAGTTTTTGTGAAGTTATTAGTGAGTCGAGAGGTACAGCCCGAGAACAGCATTGTTCGTGTGGGCGACGTGGCATTCGGCGATGGCGGATTTGTCGTCATGGCAGGACCTTGCAGCGTAGAGAGCGAAACGCAATTGATGGAATGCGCCGCAGTGATTGCCGATAGTGGTGGTCAATTGTTGCGCGGTGGAGCGTTCAAGCCGAGGACTTCACCCTATGAATTTCAAGGTCTGGGTGAGGAAGGTTTGAAGCTACTTGCCCTGGCGCGCGATCGCTTCGGCCTCGGTATTGTTACCGAAGTGATTTCAGAAGGCGATGTACCGCTGGTAGCTGCCTATGCAGACCTCATGCAAGTGGGCGCGCGCAACATGCAAAACTTTGCATTGCTTCGTGCCCTTGGCCGTTGCGGCAAACCGGTGCTGCTCAAGCGCGGGCCTTCGGCGACTTTGAAAGAGTGGATGCTGGCGGCAGAATACATTCTTGCCAATGGGAATCCGGATGTGATTCTCTGTGAACGCGGCATACGGAGTTTTGATTCGCACACGCGAAATGTATGTGACATTGCGGCTGTGCCAGCGATGAAAGAAATGACGCATCTACCGGTGATCCTCGACCCCTCTCATGCAACGGGTCGCCGCAGCCTGGTTCCGCCACTGGCACGCGCGGCAGTGGCAGTGGGCGCGGATGGATTACTGGTGGAGTGTCATCCCAATCCCGATCAAGCTCTAAGCGACGGAGCCCAGAGTCTGGACCTTGCTCAATTTCGCACAATGATGATGAGCCTGCCGTGCCGTATCCTGAAGGCGTGAAGAAATGGTTGCCAGCGCTGATTCTGATCCTGATGGGAGCCCTCTATTTTTGGACCCGCCAACGTGGAATGAGTGTGGCCGAACAAGTGGCGCACTTGCCAAGCGGCGATGGCATTTTTGTCATCGCTGACGGAAGTGTCGTGAAAAAACTTGCTGGCGATGGAAATGGCGAAGAGGCGGAGTATCGTGTTTTTGTCCAGAAAACTGGCTTCGATTACCGCCGCGATCTGGACCGCCTGGTGGCAGTGATTGGTGAGCCGCACAGCTATTTTGTGGTCTCCGGGCGATTTGACTGGCCGAAGATTGCAGCGTATTCGGGGAATTGTGTGAAGGGCGTTTGCTCTATGCCAGCCAGCCAGCCGGGGAAATGGATTTCACTGATGGCGCTGGGGACCGGAGCTGTAGCGATTGCCGTTTCACCGAATCAGTTGGCGGTAGGAGAGATGGAGGCGGCGCGAAAACCGCTGATGGAATACAGCGATGTTCCGTTTCTCGTCAAGGGACGTGGACGTCATTTTGCACGCTGGGGCTTGAGCGGCGAAGAGATGGTAGAGGTGAAACTTGCAGGGGATGCGCTGGAGTTGAAGTCGGGCGCTGTGACGAGACTGTTGCCACTGGCGAAGATCTTTGAATGAGAGTTTTAGTGGCTGGAAATCTGGTACTCGATCTGCTGGCCTGGCCCGTTGAGAAGATTCGTTGGGACGGAACAGTCTGGGTCGAGAAGTTCGCACGCAGTGTCGGCGGTAATGGTGCCAATACGAGTTATGCGCTGGCCCGGATGGGCGTGGATGTGGCACTGGTGGGTGCTGTGGGACGCGATGCGGAAGGCGAGGAATTGCTGTCGATTCTGAGCGGGGTGGGTGTGGATATAAAGGGCGTAAGGAAATTGGCGCTGCCTACACCGACGACAATGGCGCTGGTGAAGAAGACTGGGGCGCGCGCCTTTGTGCACCGACCGGGCGCAAGTCGCGAGGCGCTAAAAAAGCTGGTGCCGATGACAGGATTTCAGCATTTCCACATGGCCAATCCATTTGCGGTTCCGGCATTGCGGACACAGGCCCCGAAGTTTTTGCAGAAGGCTCGGCGTGCGGGATTGACGACATCGATGGACACCGGTTGGGATTCGCGGGGAGAGTGGGGCAAAGTGGTACTTCCCTGCCTCGAACATGTAGATGTGCTGTTCGTAAATGAAGCAGAGGCGCGTTTGATTACCGGGGCACGCTCCTGGCAGGCCGCAGTGAACTTGCTTCCTGCGGGCCATGTGGTGTTGAAGCGGGGAGCGCAAGGGGCAGTGGTTGATGGCCAGCGAGTGCCGGCTTATCCGGTTGCAGCCATCGATACGACGGGCGCAGGCGATGTATTTTCAGGAGCGTTTTTGGCGGCGTGGACGCGCGGATACTCGCTGTTTGAAGCGGTCGATTTTGCGAATGCAGCGGCGGCAATGAGCGTGCTTGAGTTGGGGTCGATTGCTGGATTGCGTGACTTCAATCAGACTTTGCGTTGGAAAAAGCGCGCTAGGCCAGCAGCGCTTTGATGACGTGGCCATGCACGTCGGTGATGCGGCGATTGATGCCGTTGTGATACCAGGTGAGTTTTTCGTGGTCAAGGCCGAGTAAGTGCAAAACCGTGGCCCAAAAGTCATAAACGGTGGTGGGATTCTCAGCAACGCGACGACCGAAATCATCGGTAACTCCCCAGGAGGATGCTTTCTTGACACCTGCACCCAGCATCCAGACTGTGGAAGCGTCGGGGTTGTGATCGCGGCCAAGGGTGCCCTCCTGATGTGTTGGCATGCGACCGAATTCAGTGGTCCAGATCACCAGAGTGTCTTTGAGTAGCCCACGCGCTTCAAGATCGGAGATGAGACCGGCTGTCGGTCGATCGAGGATCGGAAGATGGCGCTCGTAATCGGCCTTGAGCGTCTTGTGAGCATCCCAGTTGAGAAGGCCGTCTACGCCAGAGGCTCGCGAGGCGCAGAAAAGTTGAACATAGCGGACACCTCGTTCCACCAGACGGCGGGCGAGGAGACAGTTTTTCGCATAAGCAGCGATCAGGGGATTCGCATCGTTGGCACCGTAAAGATCGAGGGTGGCTTTGGATTCTGCGCCAAGGTTGGAAACTTCGGGAGCCGATAGCTGCATGCGGGCTGCAAGCGAGTATGAGGCGATGCGTGCCTGCAGTTCCGAATCGCCAGGGTGACGGGCGGCGTGTCTGGAATTTAGGAACTGCGCGAAGTCGCGAGTGTCGCTGTCGCCACTCGCCGTGACAGAAGCTGGAAGCTCCAGGTTACGGATTGGGTCCACAGCATTGAAGGCTACGCCTTGGTGCTCTGCTGGAAGAAAACCAGAACTCCAGTTGGCGGGGCCGGAAGGAGGGATGCCGCGAATATCCGGGATAGCGACATAGGCAGGCAGGTTATCGCTCTCGCTCCCGAGTGCGTAACTGAGCCAGGCACCAGCCGAAGGAAAGCCTTCAAACACGAAACCGGTATTCATCGCGACACAGGCCGGGCCGTGGGTATTGGAGCGCGAAATCATCGAGTGAATAAAAGCCATGTCGTCCACACGGCGCGAAAGGTGCGGGAGCATTTTGGTGACGTACTTACCCGATTGTCCACAAGGCTGAAAGTCCCAGGGACTGCGCATGAGGTTGCCATTGGCACCTTGAAAGGTGACGTCTTTGTCGCCACCGGGCAAGGCTTGTCCGCTGCGCTGGATGAGTTCCGGCTTGTAATCAAAAGTATCGAGGTGGGAGACCCCGCCAGGGCAGAAGATCTGGATCACCCGCTTGGCCTTGGGAGTGAAGTGCGGCTGCTTGGTCGCACCCGACAGAAGATCGGCACACGCGATGGCACCGAGGCCGGTGAGGAAGCTGCGGCGATGCTGGCGATGATCGTTAGTAGACATAAAGAAACTCGTTGGCATTGAAGAGTGCACGAGCAAAAGCAGGCATGCCATGGGTGCGAATCAGGGTTTGCGACTGTGCAAGTTCCGCAGCTTCGGGTGGTCGACCAAAGGCAAGTAGAAACGCTTGCTGAATGCGCTGTGGTTCAGTGGTGGCATCGAGGCGCCGGGTAAAGGCTTCGGCCATGTCGATGGTAAAGCTGTTGTTCAGCAAAGAGAGAGCTTGCAGGGGCGAAGTGGTGGAGACGCGACGCGGCTCGGGGAGTGAAGAATCGGGGCAATCAAAGACACTCAGCAGTTCATTGCGGATGGAACGGGCGGACTCTGCGTAGACGGAGCGGCGATAAGTTTCAGTGCCGAATTTATCGAGTGGAAAATAAGTTGCGACGTTATCGACTGTGTAATTGTAGAGACGAAAACTGGGCCCGCCGACTTTTGGATTGAGAACGCCAGCGACGCTGAGCATCGAGTCGCGCAGGGCTTCAGCCTGCAGACGCTGTGGGGGGAAACGCCAAAGGAGTCGAGAGTCGGCATCGATCCTCGAAGCAGTAGCATTGGGAGTACTGGACTGCCGGTAAGCAGCCGAGAGCAGGATTTCGCGGTGCAGAGCTTTGAGATGCCAGCCATTCGTGATGAGACGTTGGGCGAGGTAGTCGAGGAGCTCAGGGTGTGTGGGGCGTTCGCCGTTGTATCCAAAGTCGGAGGGAGTAGCAACGATGCCGCGACCAAAGTGATAGTGCCAGAGGCGATTTGCAATGACCCGTGGCGTGAGTGGATTTGCGTCGTCAGAAAGCCACTGCGCAAACCTGAGACGGCGCTCGTGTTCGGGAACATCGAGAGCGAGGGAGAAGGAGGCAAGAGGCGTTTCGACGAGAGTGCTCAGGCTTGCAGGAGCAACTGCCTCGCCTCGCTGCATCACGTTGCCACCTTTCAAAAGATAGACGGGCTCGGTGGGCTGTTTCCATGTGCCGGCGTAGACGACAGGGAGTGTTGGAATCTTCTTGAGCGCGGCCTCAACAGTCTTCAGCGTTTGCTCGACCGAAAGAAATTCGGCACGCATTTCTGAGGGCAGCGCTTCGAGAGTAATCAGCCGATCCAGCTCTGGGGCACGATGCGGAAGGCGGTTTTCATTGGTAGCAAGAGTGGTCCAGCTTACCCCGTCGAGGGAAGCAGCAAGCTCGTAAATAGAAACCGTATTTTGCTGAAACTTGCCCTGAAACGCACGCACTCGATCCGTAGACCAGGCGGCTTTTGCAATCAAGGCAGCGGTAGGCAGTTCGATCGTGATCCATGCCGGACCGTTCCCTTCTGGAAACCAGCGTTGGTCAAATGCGCCATCGTTGAGGTGTCGGAAATGATAGGCGTTGGGATTGCCGTCGGCGATGCGGGTGGAGCTGACGTGAATGGCTGCAGCCAGAGCGAGGTTGCGGCCTTCTGGAGAGAAAACTTCAATTTCATCGAGTCCGCCTGGGAAGCCCTGCGGCGCCGTGATGCGAATGAAACGTGCCCTGGTGGGCTCAATCGCCTCTTCCGTGCCGAAGGGCGACACCGGGGCGCGATAACGGGAACGGACAGCGGCTTCGGCAACGCCGCGATTGTTTTGGGCTAGAGCGGTGAGAGCCTCGAGTCGTTGCTTGCCCGTTTTGATTTGTACCTCTAGTGGTCCAGCCTCTTGCTCGCGGGCAGCGCGGGCAGTGGCCGAAGCGATGCTGCGTTCGGCGTGATTCACTCCCGAAAAGATGGAAGCGATGCGGTAATAATCAGCCTGCTGAATCGGGTCGAACTTGTGGTCGTGGCAGCGGGCACAATTGACGGTGAGCCCAAGGAAGGCAGAAGCAGTGGCGTTGACGATGTCATCGAGATCATCGGCGCGCTGCTGGCGCGTTGCGGCCAGATTCGAATTTCCGACCGTGTCGTGCGGGCCGGCAACGAGAAAGCCTGTAGCAACCTCGACATTCACCTCTCCAGGCGCAAGTACATCGCCAGCGAGTTGTTCCTGAATGAATCGGTTGAAGGGCAAATCGCGGTTGAAGGCTTGAATGACATAGTCGCGGAAGGGCCAGGCATTCGGCCGGACGTGGTTTTGTTCGTAGCCATGTGATTCGCCGTATCGGATGACATCAAGCCAGTGGCGGCCCCATCGCTCACCGTAAGAGGAGGAAGCAAGCAGGCGTTCAATCAGTTTTTCGTAAGCAACCTTGGAAGAGTCTGCGAGAAAGCTTTGAAGCTCCGCAGGAGTGGGCGGCAGACCGGTGAGATCGAAAGTGGCGCGGCGTAAGAGCGTGGCGCGATCAGCAGGAGGGGATAGCTTTAGGCCCTTCGCTTGAAGCGCGGTCTCGATGTGCTGATCGATCGAAGTGCCGCGAGACTGGATCGGTTGCAGCGACCACCACTTCCGATCCGCCCGAGGACGTATCGAGAGGGTCCCTTCCCAGGGGGCACCGGCGTCCAGCCAGGACTTGAGCTCGTCGCGTTCTTCGACTGGCAAACCACCGCCAGGCGGCATCTCGCCCTTCTCGATGCGTTCCAGCATGCGCGCAGAGAGGACTCGCTCGGCATCCGTGCGGGAAGCCAGGCTGAGCTTGCCCATCCGCGTCGTTGCGTTATGACAGGACAGGCAACGGCGCGTGAGGATTTGTGTTGGATCCGCCCAGCAAATAGAGGCAATGAGGCAGAGGAGAAGAAGACGCATTTCTGCTCCGATTGTATTCGACTCAGGAGCTGCTTGCGTCGGATTCCATCATCTTCGCAACTGGTTTGGCAAAGCAGGCGAAGATCAGAGCGACGACGATACAGAAGGCACCGATACCGCCGAATAGTTGCGGCAACGGAAGTTTTTCATAGAGGCTGGCCAGTCGGCCGCCAATGTAATTTCCACTTGCGATGGACATAAAAAACACACCCATAATGAAGCCTGCCATGCGGGCCGGTGCGAGCTTGGTCATCGCGCTCAGGCCGACCGGAGAGAGGCAGAGTTCACCGATGGTGTGAAGGAAGTAAGTGCCCACCAGCCAGAGGGGCGAAACCTTATTGCCACCAGTAGTGAGTTGCGCTCCGAACATGAGCCAGATGTATCCCAGCCCAACAAACACAAGGGCAATCGTGAATTTGATGGGGACGCTGGGCTGGCGGTCACCAAGTCGGATCCAGAGCGCAGCAAAGAGCGGTGCCAGGGGAATCAAAAAAGCGGAATTGAAGCTCTGATACCAGGTAGAAGGAAAGAGGTCGACCGTATTTTGTTCGGCAAACAGGTTGAGCGTGCTGCCAGCTTGTTCAAAGCTAGACCAGAAGAGCGTTGAGATAAAGAAGAGGATGCAGACCACGGCGAGCTTGCGGCGTTCATGCGCATTGGGGCTGCCCTTGAGGAGCAGGAAGCCAAGCACCGCAATGACGATCGTAAGCAGAACGGCACCAAACGAATCGGCAAGACCTTCAGCCGAGGGTGCGATCAGGAAGACTACTGCAGTGATCGCAATAATCACGGCGAAACCATACTTCAGCCATTGCTTGTTAGATTCCTGCTCGATCACATTCGAAGGCGCAACAGCTTTGAAGACGCGTTCCGGAAGGTATTTGGAACCGAGGATGAATTGCAACAGACCGATGCTCATAAAGAGGGTCGCCACAGGAAAGCCGTAGCGCCAGTTAACACGTTGGGCGAGGTAACCAACAACAAGCGGCGACACCAGTGCACCAATGTTGATGCCCATGTAATAGATCGAAAAACCGGAATCGCGGCGGTTGTCGTTTTCGCCATAGAGCGTGCCGACCATCGTCGAAGCATTGGTCTTCAGCAGGCCAGTGCCGAGCACGATGCCGCCGAGCCCGAAATAGAAAGTGACAAGGCCAGGAAAGAACATGAGGGCATTGCCGACCGCAATGAAAATCCCTCCCAGAATGACTGCATTGCGCAAGCCAAGAAATTTGTCGGCGAGCCAGCCACCGGGCAAGGCAAGCAGATAGTTCATCGAGGCGTAGAGGCTATAGATGGCGCTGGCTTTGGCGATAGAGAAGCCAAGACCGCCAGTGGACGGGTCGGCAACCATGTAGAGCAGAAGGATCGCCCGGAGGCCGTAGTAACTGAAGCGCTCCCACATCTCGGTGAAGAAAAGCGTAGAGAGTCCTCGGGGGTGCCCGAAGAATGAGGTATCGGAAATGGTGCTTGCCAAGTTCTTTATCCTAATACCGTTGGATTGGGGAAAGTGCCGACGTTCTCTTCACCCGAACGCGGTGTCGTGCAAGCCCAGTCTTTTTCGACCAGAATTTCAATGCCCTTGCTAGAAGCTGATCGCCCCACCTCTTCGTTGTTTGCAGCCCAGGATAGCGCCCAGGATTTCGGCACTGCGATCGCAAGCGTGTCGCCGTCGAAGCTGGCCTCAAGATCGTGCACATCGGTTGGCTGCACCGTGAAGTGAAAAGGCCTGGGCGTGGGTAGCGTTTCGCGAATGGTCTGGCCCTGCGCGAGAAGATTCACTTCTCCCTTAAGCAGGCGGAGGCGGATGGTATTGGAGCGTAGGCGGAGCTTCATAAGTTTAATTCAAAAAGTAAGTTCGATACAGAGTATCGCGCTGTTTGGGTACGAAGCCAGCATCGCGAATCAGACGCCGAAGGTCTTCTTCGCTGGCCTGATAGTTGGCTCCGGCCTGTGAAACGACGTTCTCTTCAATCATGATGCTGCCGACGTCATTGCCTCCGAAACGAAGGCCCATCTGGCAAACCTTAAGGCCGGGCGTAACCCAGGAAGTCTGTATGTTGCAGATATTGTCGAGGTAGACGCGACTTAGCGCGAGCATTTTGAGGAATTCAACTGCCGTCGCGTCTTCTTTGACAAAGCGCCCAAGCGAGGTACCTTCACGCTGAAAACTCCATGGAATGAACGCGGTAAATCCGCCAGTCTCGTCCTGCAACCGGCGTATTTCTTCGAGGTGATTCAGACGATGCTCCAGTGTTTCTCCCGTGCCAAACATCATCGTGGCAGTTGTGCGTACACCGAGTTGGTGAGCAGTGCGGTGCACATCAATCCATTCTTCGGTGTTGCACTTGAGGCGGGCGATGCGGTGGCGAACTTCGTCATCGAGAATTTCTGCACCAGCACCGGGGATTGATTGCAACCCTGCATCGCGAAGCCTTGTGATCGTATCGCGAATCGTGATTCCAGAGATCTGCGCAATGTTGAGAATCTCCGGTGCGCTCAAAAAATGCAGCCAGATACGATCCCCAAATTTGATCTTGATCGAACGGCAGAGGTCTTCGTACCATTCGATCTTGAGCTCTGCATGAAGGCCACCCTGCATCAGAACACCTGTGCCGCCGAGGTCTATCGTCTGCTGGATCTTCTCGTAGATCGTCTCTTTCGACAGAATGTATCCCTCAGGCGAATTCATCGGACGGTAGAAATTACAGAAACTGCAATATTCGGTGCAGAAGTTCGTGTAATTGATGTTGCGATCAATGATGTAACTGACAACGTTTTCCGGGTGCCAGACTTTGCGCACTGCGTCAGCGGCCATCCCGAGCGAGATGAGGTCATCGGAATGAAAAAAGTCTTGCGCCTGTTCACGGCTGAGTCGGGTGATGTTCATACTGATTGCTTCTCTTCCATTTTGATCGCTTCGTCGATGTACAACTTCATCCCACGTTTGAAGTCGTCGGTAAGTTCATATTGAATAAGGGTGTTGAGGTATTCATAGGCGAGCCCGGGCCAGAGATTGCGTTCCGCACATTCTGTCAATACGATCTCGGCAATGTTCCGCTTTCCATATGCGTAAGAAGAGTCAAGAAGTTTTGCGAGTTCAGGTTGCGCCTTATGGCCGGCCCAGATGGCAAACACCATCGGGAGTGCAGTGAGTTTGTACCATTCTTCTCCAAGATCCAAAACGTGGAGCCCGGTCGCATCCGGATTGATGCGCAGGGCAGGATCACCAATGATGAGCGCCGCATCAGACTTCCCCAACATCGCTGCGAGGTCTGGAGCCATGACACGCGTCTCGGGTTCTACTTTGTACCCTTGCTCAAGAACGATACGCGCAAGCATAACCGAAGAACGGGACGAGCTATCCAGAGCCAGCGTGCGAATCTCAGTAATCGGCACTTTAGAAAGCAGCAGGATACTGCGCACTGGCCCGAGACACGCAATGCCCAGAGACCCGATTTGCGTCAGGTGCTGACGGGCAGCTTCGATCACCGGAACAAGACCGGCGTCTACCTGCTTTTCTTCCAGACGCTGCGCGCAAACCGCAGGCAGATCGAAATCCAGTTGCAGCTGGTCTTTGTCCGGCCCGTTCATCAGACCCCAAACAAGGGGGCGCGTGTTGAGATAGCTGACCGCTGAAAGATGCATCACTACTTCTAGGATGCGAAAATTATCGACAGGATGGTGAAACTAATTGGCGGGGAACGATTGGGGGAGATGGCGCGTCTGAGAGGTGAAAGGACTGGGATGAGCAAAATCGGAATTTTCTTTTTGTTGAGTTGCAGCATCTTGATGGCCGACGTGCGCTACACGCTGCGTTGTGAAATCGAAAGCACCGACAAGAAATTGATGGAAAGCGGCGCTCTAAAAGAAGCGGCAAGGGATTGCAGTTCCGAGATTTTTCAGACGGCGGCCCGGCAAATGAGCCGCACCAGCCAACTGACGCAGATTGTCGAGTATGCCAACGAAAACACGATTCTGATTGACCATGTGAAAAAGACGTGGACACGAAATTCTGCGGCCCAGGCAGCAGGGCTTGCCCAGACTGCCATGGAACAGATGAAGCAGATGGGCGCGAAGGTGAACATGACCACCGAAGCAATAAAAGAGAAGCGTGAAATCGCCGGTTACGAAGCAAAGGGCCTGACCAACCTGCTGGAAATCAGTTTCGCGATGCCTGGCATACAAGAAGGCATGAGTTCGGCGGTCAGGATTGAATTTTGGGTCAGCGAAACAGCGCCTGGAGCTAAGGAAATTCTTGCCTGGGCAGCAAAGCAGAAAGATCAGGGCGTCGGCAGTCAGGCGTCGCTCACAATGCGGATGCTAGGGCAGATTGTTTCCTCCATACCAGGAGGAAACCAGATGCTTCAGGAAGGCGGGAATCTGTTCGGCCAACTGATGGAAGTATCGATGAAGATGGAAAGTAAAGGCATGGGGAACGAAGCAAGAATGAACATGGTCATGCGGGCAGAAAAGTTTTTAACCGACTCGATTCCGGCCAGTGAATTTGAAATCCCTGATGGATACAAGGAAGTGAAATAAGTGCTCCACCGCCTGCTGGTGTTGGCTTTGCTTACAACAACAAGTTCTTGGGCCGATGCCCGCTACAAACTCGCCTACCGCGTAAAGGCCAACACGCTGATTCAACTGGTTGCAGGTTTGGCGGGCTTGAGCAAGTTGAATAGCGAAGGCGAGGAAGTGCTGCTCAAGGGCAGCCGGCTCATGGTGAAGGGCGAGAAGAGCAGCATCATCCTCGACTATGCATCCGGCAAAATGATACTCATAGACCACACGGACAAGACCTTTGAGAAATTGCGGATTGAAGACATGAAGCAGCGCATTTCGGGGGACCTGCCGGGGCCCATGATTGAAGGGTTGAAGAGAATGTTCCCCGGCGGAGGAACAGGAATCGCAACTGAAGTTCGCGTTGAGCGGATGGGTGAAGCTCAAGCGATGAAGTCGGCCGAACAGTTTCGTGCACGGCACGGGCTGAGCTATCTATTGCCCGCTATGGAGAGCATTGTTGCCTTGACCCCTGCGGTGCAGAAAGCGTTCGAGGGTATCCGCGCGAGAGGAGACTTGGCTGAAGCAATTCGAATCCAGCTCGGTGTGGGCGGAAAAGTGATCGACGCTTTCGTCGAAATTCGGGATTATCGAGAATCGAAAATCGAGGAATCGGAGTTGCAGCCTCCCGTCGGATATTCGGAAGTAAAATGACCCAATAGGGGCATGCGTTATGCTTCCATCAAATTTCGCTCTGCTTTTCTATCAAGAAGCCGGTTGCTGATGCGTGTTGCCAGAAATCGAATGGACAGCGTCAAATGATTCCGGTGCGTATGGCGGAAAAGGCCTGGATTCTCTTGCTTTCAGACAACTGCAAACAGTCACATCCCTCTGGGCAAAGAGAACTCCGAGGGCCCACAACCCCTCGTCTTCGGATGAGACCTTTACCGAGTCGTCCGTCTGACTACTTAAAACATTCCAACGCAACCCAGCGGGAATCAGCGATTCCTCCGTGCTTCGTATCCGGAATGCACATGCCCTAAGTCGAAAGCAGCTGGGATTTCCGCTTAAATAAAGATGTGCGGGGAACCATGCTCGCCGCCCTCAACGCTGCCAGCGAAAAAGCGATCAATCCATGCCAGCACGGCAACCGCAATCCGAAGATCGCGGACAACTAAGAGGCACCAAGGCTTAACGATCTCCCTGAGCCTTCGATATGGACGGCAAAGGCCAACGACTTCCACGCTAAATTGCTGCCGACAGGGGCAGCTACACTTGTGGAAAATGCACCTTGTGAAGTGGATCTCTTACCAAATGCCCAGAAACTTGAGAACAAAAACGAGGACAACGATCACACCAATGATGTAAAAAATATTGTTACCGCGCATAGTCAGGCTCCATGGTTTGATCATCCGACGGAATAACCTCGGCACATCCGTTGTGACCGCACCCGCAAACAATGTCAGTTATCTCGCCTTGTCCTTCGCAATAGGTGCTGCAAAAACTGCTGTCCGGTTGAGCAGAGCAGTTGCAGATAGGATGCGCGCACTTTTCCGTATTTTTTTCCACGATTGATACCTTCTGAAAAGCAGAGGAATCGATCCTCACAAACGTTTCATTGAGTTTTCGCAATGCAGCAAAGCGATCTGGTTTCGGTCGAGCAAGAGAACTGTGATTTTTTTTGCAGAACTAGGTTTTTGAAAGTCTGGTGAGCTGCTGACGCATCGTGAAAGTGATCCTTCGACTGTGATCTGATGGAGCCAGCCCCCCGCACTCGGCATGCCACGCTTCGTCTACCGTAATCTGGCCTCCAGCGCCACCGCCATCAGTAGTGGATCAAATTCCTTCGCCTCCTCGACGATGTCACCCCCGACGGAAAAGAACTCCACCTCATCGCCTACAGGTATGCGGCCCATAAGCAGCCGAAGGTGCTGCCTTGGCTAAATTGCAATGCCAGGTTCCATGTGCACTACACCTCAACGAGTTCATCCTGCTAAACAGAGTGGAACGCATCATTCGCGATTGAACAGAAAACTTCTTGCGTCGCGGAGTCTTCCGCTGCGTTCTCCAACATATCCCGGCGCTCGACGACTACGTCGATCAGCAGAACAATCAACCCGGGCTTTTTATCCTGCTTCCGGCAGTTTCTATGGCTCAAGAACGTCCGGAGGCCCGGAATCAAGGCTCCTGGCGCTTCGAGGCCACTCAACCTTCGGGTAGCCGCAGAGCAGTAACATTACCACTTGGAATCAACGACTTCCGGGAGGCCACATCGCCCAACTACGGTTGCCAGGTTTATCTGGACGACAAAAACCAAGGATATTCTCGCCAAAACTGTTGCGGGCGAAGGCCGCCGCGCTTAATCTCATTCTGCGTAGAGCCATTTCACTAGGTGTAACCGCTTATAGATTCGAGTTCTGACCTTCTGTTAAATTTAAGGGTGAGGTGAAGAAATGAAGACTGCGCTTGTTGTTCTGCTACTGCCGGGTTTGCTGTTTGCGGATTTTCGCTATGACCAAACCACACGGATCACAAAGGGTATGGTGACGAAGATACCTTTCGGCAAGAAGCCAGAGCCGGTCAGCACATCTCACTACTTCAAAGGAGCGAGGATGGCGACAGTGTCAAAAGACAACAAGTCCATCATCGACTTTGACAGGCAATTGTTCACCACTGTGAACATGGAGAAAAAACAGTATTGGCAACTCACCTTTGAAGAAATGCGTCAGATGATGGCCGATTTGCAAAGCGACATGAAGGATGCAGGCAAGAGCGGCGACGTCTCGATGGAAATGAAGTTCGATGCCAAGGCAACAGGGGTCGAGAAGGAAGTGGCAGGTGTACTCGCCAAGGAGGTGATCTTCACGATTGAGATGGGCATGTCGGACGGAAAGAATTCAGGGACAGCGACAAAAATGGTTTCTGATAGCTGGCACAGCGAAACCGTCCCGGGCTATGCAGAGTACAAGGCCTTTCATGCGCGCCTCGCTGACAAGGGAAGTTGGCTCAATGCAGGCCAGTTGCGCTCACAAATGGGCGGCCAAAAGGGAATGGCCGAAGGCATGAAAAAAATGGCCGAGGAGATGCAGAAAACTCCTGGCATCGCTGTTTTGACGATCATGCGTATGACAATGCCAGGTATGTCGATGGATATGTCGAATGCGGGCGGAGGCAATGGCAGCGGCGGACAACCCAACTCAACAACAATTGGCGATGCAGCCAAACAGGCCGGAGCGCAAGCCGGTGGTGAGGCCGCCGGACGCCAGGTCGCCGGCCCTCTCGGCGGCATGATCGGTGGAGCCTTGGGCGGCAAGTTCGGTGGATTTGGAAAAAAGAAGAAAGAGGAAGCACCGAAAATTAGCGAAGCCGATGCCGCAGCCAAAGCGAGTGAAGTCGCCGCCGAAGCCGCTGCATCCAGCAAGACCGGAGAGGGCATGCTCATGATGGAATCGATCACCGATACCAGCGGATTTTCTACCGAGAGTATCAGCGAAGAAGTGTTCGCAATCCCGGCAGGCTTTGCCAAAGTAGATTCGGATCTTTCGAAACGCCGCAAAAAGTAACCTCATCTCATTCCACATTGCGTAGAATGGTGCGGTGTCTGAAGCAACAAACTTAGGTAGAGGCAAATACGCAGCCGCTGCAATTTTCATGCAGGTGCTGTTGGGGATTCTGTACAGCTGGAGCGTCTTCCGCAGTCCGCTGGAGCAACTGCACGGCTGGACTCGCTCCCAGAGCGTGATGCCTTACCGGTACTCGCTGCTGGCCTTTGCTGCAGGCATGATTGTGGCGGGATTCTGGCAGGATCGCAAAGGGCCAAGGCTCGTCGCCAGCGTAGGCGGATTCCTGCTCGCGCTGGGCTGCCTGATCGCCGGATTGCTGCATGAAACAGTAGAGGGCCTCGTGATCGGTTACGGTCTCGTGGCTGGGGTGGGAGTTGGTTTCGCTTACGTCACTCCAATCGCGATGTGTGTGAAATGGTTTCCCGACAGGCGTGGCATGATTGTCGGCTTGGCGGTGATGGGCTTCGGCTTGGGTCCTCTCGTTTTTGGGCCCTGGCTCGAATGGATGATCGGCAAAGATGTCGCCTTGATGACCGCTACAATTCCTCATACTTTTTTTGTGTTGTCCGGCTTGTTTCTAGTAGGTGTAGTGGGAGCGGCTCAACTTTATACAGTGCCGCCAGCAGGTTGGAAGCCAGTAGGATGGAGCGGGGCTGCAGCCAAACTGGCGAGCCTCGAAATGCGAACCGGCGAGATGGTGTGCAGTTGGAAATTTTACGTACTTTGGGGTATCTATTTTCTTGGAACTTCCGTTGGCCTGACTGCCATCGGCGAGGCATCACCCCTGTTGCGTGAAGCAGCAAAGGGAGGCGCCATCCTGACAGCCGGCGCAGGCTTGGGCGTCATGAGCGTCTTCAATGGATTGGGCCGATTGGCCTGGGGCAGCGTTTCGGATCGATATGGGAGACTCAGTGCGTTATTGGGAATGTGTGGAACCAGCGTCGTGGCCTGTGCACTGGTATTGCGCATCGTCGACGGTTTCACGATGTTGCTCGCGGGCCTGTGTATGGTGGCGTTTTCTTACGGCGGCTTTCTCGCGTTAATGCCAGCAATGACCGCCGACTTCTTCGGTGCCAAGTATGTTGGTGCAAACTACGGCCTGGTATTTAGCGCCTGGGGCTTGTGCGGGTTTCTGGTACCCGGATACTTCGCCGGATTACTCGATGCCGCGCGCAGCCGAGGCGACTTGCGTGGGGGCTATGCCGAAGTATTTACCCTGCTTGCAGTGCTCGCCACGATCGGTGGAGTTTTGAGCCTGCTCTTGCGGCCCAAAACTAGACCTTGAGAAAAACATTCTTCTTGTACAGGCCGTAGGCCAGCAGGTAGTGCAATAAAACGTAAGTCAGAGCGAAGAGTAAACTTGCGTTGATGGGCGAAGCCAGCGGTACAAAGAGGGCGCGATAGATCGGCTCCTTCCAATGGAGCACCTCGAGAATCGTGATCACAAATTCGCTGGAGAGGTAGATCGCGATTGCGTTCATACCCATGATGATGGCGGGCCGGAATGGTGCGACAATTTTGCGACTGTCAATCAGCCAGAGCATGGCTCCAAAAATCATGAAATCGATACCGCCCATAAACAGCGTGAAGGATGCGGTCCACAGCTTCTTGTTGATCGGCATCCAGGTGTTCATCAGCAAGCCGGAAGCAATTAGGCCGGCACCAATGAGGATCAGACGCTGCGTACGTTCGTTGATATGCCAGTTGGTCTTGAGAATTTGCCCGGCAATTACGCCAAGCAGGCAGGTGGCAACAGAAGGAAGTGTCGAGACAATGCCTTCCGGATCCCATGTCTTCGTGTTGACGTAGTTGTGCGTGCCAAGAATAATGCGGTCGATGTAGTGCGCAAAGTTGCCCTCTACAGAGAGATCGCCGGCAGCAAAACCAGGCGCTGGAATAAATGCCATGATGGCCCAATAACTCGACAGCAGGGCAATGATAGAAATGATTTGCCCTCGGATCCCGGTGTGTAAAAAGATCAGAGAAGTGATCGCATAACAGATCGCAATGCGTTGCAGCACGCCCAGGATACGAAACGTGTCGAGAGGAAACGTGGGGAACGCGTAAAGGATGAGTCCAAGAGTAAAAAGAATGACAGCGCGACGGAAGATGTCGTTGTAGAGCGTGCGCGGTGCGATGTTTTGCTCGAGCTTACGGCCCAGCGCAAGCGTGATGGCGACACCGACGATCCAGACGAAAGAGGGGAAGACCGCATCGGTGATCGTCCAGCCATTCCACTCGGCATGACGAAGTGGAGCATAAACATTTTTGTGGTCACCGGGGGTGTTCACAAGAATCATAAGAGCGATCGTGAGGCCCCGAAAGGCGTCGAGTGCGTGGAGTCGGGTAGAGAGCATGAACTAGTGGTCTATTTTTAGCACGATGGGAACGAGCGTGGCCGAAGATTCCTGGTCCCGTCAAGTTACCCCCCTTGCATCCGACGTCACGCGTGTATATGCTAGGCCACGCCCCCAGGGCCATGTAAAGATTTCGCACACGTGAGGTGCCACATTGACTTTGATTGATGTTCCCCTAAAGAACAATCGTTTCGGCCGCACGACCCGCCGCGACAACTGGTGGCTTACTCCACTGGCAGTCTTCCTCGGCCTCAGCACCTTCATCGTGTATTCCACCTGGGCCGCTTTCCAGGGCGAGCACTATCGTTTCGGCCCCTACCTTTCACCTTTTTATTCTCCGGAACTGCTCGGCTCTGAACACGCGCTGTTTGGGCCCAAGCCTGCCTGGTGGCCCGGCTGGATGCCTTTCTCCGCCTCTCTCCTGATTCTCTGGGCACCCGGAGGATTTCGCTTCACCTGTTACTACTATCGTGGCGCATACTACAAGGCCTTCTGGGCAGACCCGCCCGCCTGCGCTGTCGGCGAGCCACGCAACTCGTATTGCGGCGAGCACGCCTTCCCTTTGATCTTCCAGAATATTCACCGCTATTTTCTCTATCTGGCCCTCCTTTTCATTCTGCTTCTCGCTCACGATGTCTGGCTGGCCATGTGGTTCCCGGACGGCTTCGGAATCGGCATCGGCACACTCGTGCTCGCCGCCAACACGGTGCTCCTCGGCTCTTACACTTTAGGCTGCCACTCACTCCGTCACCTGGTTGGCGGCCGTCTCGATGTCATCTCAAAATCGCCGCTGCGAAAAACTGCCTATGAGGGCTCTTCGTGCCTGAACCGCCGGCATATGCGCTTCGCCTGGCTCAGCCTCTTTTCCGTCGGATTTTCTGACTTGTATATCAGGCTCTGCGCAATGGGCATCTGGAACGACTGGAGAATTCTCTAAATGGACGAATACCAGACATTCGAACATGACGTCCTGGTGATTGGCGCAGGCGGTGCCGGCTTGAGCGCCGCGGTAAAAGCCTCAGCCGCTGGTGCCAAAGTCGGCGTCCTCAGCAAATCACTGCTCGGCAAGGCCCACACCGTCATGGCTGAAGGCGGTGTCGCCGCCGCTATGGGTAACGTGGATAGTCGCGATTCCTGGCGGGTCCATTTCGCCGACACCATGCGCGGTGGTCAGTATCTGAACAATTGGCGCATGGCCCAACTCCACGCTCAAGAGGCTCCAGATCGCGTGCGCGAACTCGAACAATGGGGCGCACTCTTTGACCGCACGAAAGAAGGCGGCATCCTCCAGAGAAATTTCGGCGGGCATCGCTATCCCCGCCTGGCCCACGTCGGTGATCGCACTGGTCTCGAGATGATCCGCACCCTTCAGGATCACGGCATCCATCAGGGCATCGACTTCCACATGGAAGTCACCGTGCTCACTCTTCTGAAAGATGGAAACCGCATCGCCGGTGTCTTCGGCTACGACCGCGAACGTGGCCGCTTCAAACTCTTCAGGGCCAAAGCAGTAATTCTGGCAACAGGCGGCATCGGACGCGCCTACAAGATCACCAGTAACAGTTGGGAATATACGGGCGACGGCCATTCGCTCGCCTACCACGCAGGTGCCGAACTGCTCGACATGGAGTTCGTCCAGTTTCATCCAACGGGTATGGTGTGGCCCCCTAGCGTGCGCGGCATCCTGGTTACAGAGGGCGTCCGCGGTGAGGGCGGCGTGCTCCGCAACAAAGACGGCAAGCGCTTCATGTTCGATGACATCCCGCCTCTTTACAAGAGTTCAACGGCCGACAACGAAGAAGAAGGCTGGCGCTACACACAAGGCGACAAAGAAGCCCGTCGACCTCCTGAGCTGCTCACTCGCGACCACGTCGCCCGCTGCATCCAGCGCGAAGTCCGTGAGGGTCGCGGCAGTCCGCATGGTGGTGTCTTTCTCGACATCGCCTGGATCAAAGAACGCATTCCCGGCGGGGCCGAACACATCAAGCGTAAGCTGCCAAGCATGTACCACCAGTTCAAGCAACTTGGGGACATTGACATCACAAAGGATCCGATGGAAGTGGGTCCCACAACGCATTACATGATGGGTGGGGTCAAGGTCGACCCCGATTCGCAAATGTCCGCAGTGCCCGGTCTTTTCGCTGCCGGTGAATGCACAGCGGGCTTACACGGGGCCAACCGTTTGGGTGGCAATTCGCTCTCTGACTTACTTGTGTTCGGCAGTCGCGCCGGCGAATTCGCTGCAAGCTTTGCCAAACATCAGGATCTGGGCATTGCCGACAACACCCAGATCGAAGCTGCCGCCCTCGCCGCTCTCGCACCTTTCGAGCGGAACGGTGGCGAAAGTCCTTACGCTGTCCAATACGACTTGCAGGACATGATGCAGGAGAAGGTCGGCATCGTTCGTATCGAAGAAGAAATGCACCATGCTCTTGAGGCGATCACTCAATTGCGCAGACGCGCCGACAATGTCTTCGTTCCCGGCAATCGCGATTACAACAATGGCTGGCACACTGCGATGGACCTCCCCAGTCTCCTGACCGTCTCTGAGCTAGTCACCCTCGCCGCAGTGGAACGCAAGGAAAGTCGCGGCGCGCACTTTCGCGATGACTTCCCGGACAAGAGCGCTGAGTTCGGATCCTTCAACATTGTTCTGCACAAAGGCGCGGACGGCCGCCCCGTGCTGACACGAACACCAACCATCGAGATGCCCGCAGAGTTGAAGCAAATCATTGAGGAGATGAAATAGCCATGGCAACGGCAACATTGCGAATCTGGCGCGGCGAGAGAGGTACAGGCCGCTTCGAGGATTACGAAACAGAAGTCTCAGAAGGCATTGTAGTACTCGACGCGGTCCACCACATCCAGGCCAGCCAAGCCAATGATCTCGCGGTTCGATGGAATTGCAAGGCTGGGAAATGCGGCTCCTGCTCTGCGGAAATCAACGGCAGGCCACGGCTGATGTGCATGACTCGATTGAACGCTCTTCCGCTCGACGAACCCATTACCGTCGAGCCCATGAAGACCTTCCCGCACATCAAAGATCTCGTTACAGATGTCTCCTGGAACTTCAAAGTCAAACTCGGCATCCGCAAATTCACTCCCTCCAAAGATGAAGAATGGAAAGCCCAGCAGGACGACGTAGACCGCCCGCAGGAATTCCGCAAATGCATTGAGTGCTTCCTCTGCCAGGACGTCTGCCATGTGCTCCGTGAGCATGGTTTGAAAGACGAGTTCATCGGCCCGCGCTACTTTGTCTATTCCGCAGCGCTTGAGATGAATCCATTCGACACCGCAGACCGCCTCGACGACCTCAAAGCGAAACAAGGCATCGGTTACTGCAACATCACCAAGTGCTGTACCGAAGTCTGCCCTGAAGAAATTCAGATTACCGACAATGCAATCATTCCGCTAAAAGAACGTGTAGTCGACGAGTATTACGACCCGCTGAAACGGCTGTTCAAGATGTTTCGATAGCCTGCAGCCAGAATCAAGAAGGAGTGTTCTATGTATGCGCTGAAACCTATATCACGTGAGTCAATCCCTGAAGCTCTGTCCAAGACGGAGCGCTATCGACTGCTGAACGAATCCTGGCTCGCAGAAAGTATTTGCCTTGATATTCTAAGCGTCGATCCCGAGAATCAGGATGCACTTGTGGCTTTACTCCTCTCCCGCACAGACCAGTTTTCGCAGGGCGTGCGGCCCAGTGCAGCACGTGAGGTACTACTTCAACTGCACGACCCCTACAATCGCGCTTATTTCTCCGGACTCATCTGTGAACGCGATGCATCGGCTACCCTGCGGCGGGCTTCTCCCTTCGCCGGTTTTGAAGCCTACGAATCCCTGCGCGAAGCGATGCGCTGGTACGAAAAGGCGGAGGCCCTTCGCGCCCCCGGCAATGACGACGCCATTCTTCGCTGGAACACTTGCGCCCGCATGCTCATGCGCGATCCGTCCCTCTGCCAGAGGCCCGTCGAAGAGATGGAAGTCCTGCTCGACGATTAAACCGGCTATAACTATTCCACGGTCAGAAATAGCGTCTGAGTTAGCCCGACTCCATCCACAGAAACAGTCAGCGCAACATCCCCGCTGAGGCCCGAAGGCACGACGACATTCAACTGATACAGCCCGACAAAGCCACCGGCAAGTCCAGCGTATTCCACAGCCACACTAGTATTGCCAAACTTGACTTCAACTCTGGGCAAGGCATTCGCTTGGGTAGTAATCGCCCCTGCGGCATTAGCCGGGTTTACCGCGCCAAAACCAACACCATACAGGATCAGACGGTCTCCCGCCTTCGCAGGTCGAAACGCCACGCCCGGCAGAAGCCCCAGCCGGCCAACGAAACTTCCGTCAGTAAAAAGTGCTCCAACATACTGACGCCCTCCGTCGCGAAACGAAAGCGGGGCAAGCAGCGCTGGCGTGCGCGCAGCAGCCGTTAGAGCAAAGGAATTGCTCGTCCCTGCGGGTGCGATCACTTGCACATTTACATTTCCCACACCGATCCCGTCCGGCACTTGCGCGTTAATCTGCCCGGGGCTCACAAAACGCACAAACGCATCGCGTCCATTCACCTTTACCCGCACGCCATCGATCATTGTCGGGGCATTGCTGCCGCTAAAATCTCCGCCAGCCCACTCTCGCGCAGCCCCCGAAAGTCGCTCGCCATAGATTTCAATCCAGGTTCCTGGAGCAATCACAGCGCCACCGCCAAAGCTGCCAGCGGTGATGACAGTCGCAATCTGTGGCAAGGTCGAAGGCAGCGATAAAATCCTCACCCGATGGTTTCGACTATCAGCGACATAGAGATTGTCGCGCTCATCAAAGGCCATCCCGATCGGCAGGTTGAATCGGGACGCGATTGCCGCTCCAGAATCTCCTCGATAGCCCGTGAGTGTGTCTCCGGCAATCGTCGAGATGATTCCTGTACTCATGTCCACACGACGGATTTTCGGAAACTCGCCAAAATACACATTGCCGCCACTGTCCACCGCAAGGCTCCAGAAAATGTTGATCGCCGCCGATAGCGCAGGGCCACCGTCGCCGGTTGAGCCTTTCGTCCCCGAACCTGCAATGGTCTCGATCCGGTCTCCGGATGGCGAAATGCGGCGAATGCGATTGTTACCGCGGTCCAGCACGAAAAGATTGCCCTTCCGGTCCATGGCAATCTCACCCGGCCCCAGTAGCTTCGCCGCGATCGCCGGGCCGCCATCTCCTGCATAGCCTCCTTCAGCAATCGCACCAGGCGCTCCAGTTCCCGCAAAAGTCGTCACTACATTCGAGCTTAGATCCACCCGATCAATCCTGCCTCCCTGCGATTCGGCGACATAGAGAAACTTTTCCGCAGCGTCCAGAGCCAGACCCGAAGCCACCCTGAAGATTGTCGAACTAACTTGTGAAATAACTCCACTCGCTGTAATCTTGCGTACCTTGCCGCCGACTTCAGTGAAGTAGTAATTGCCCTTGGAATCGATCAGCGACGGCGCGATAGGGATGTTCACTCCCGCGTTGATGGCCAGTCCCCCGTCTCCACTGGAAGCCGCAAAATAGCCCCCTCCAGTGATCGTTTTGATACTGCCATCGGCTGCAACTGCGCGAATGCGCCCGTTGCCTGAATCGGCCACGATAAAGCCCCCTTGCTTGTCAAGAGCGATCGAACGCGGGTAAACAAACTGCGCCGCAATTGCCGGACCACCATCCCCGGCAAACGTCGTGCGGCCTGCGTAGGTCGACACACGGCCAGACTCGTCAACGCGACGAAGTCGATGACCATCAAGTTCAGCAACAAGCAGCGCATTGCTACGGTCAAAGGCCATCGAAAAGGCATTGCCAATCTGAGCCTGGAGCGCCGTCTGCCCATCACCCGCAAGTCCCGCAATTCCCGTACCTGCGTAAGTCGTGATGACACGCGAATTCAGATCAATACGCCTGATACGGCTGCCTTCGGATACAAAGAGAATGTCGCCGCTCTGGTTTACAAGCACTGCTCGAGGCGAATCCAGTTGCGCTGCCAGAGCTGATCGACCATCACCGGAATAGCCGCAGCTCGTTCCAGCAACCGTGCGCAACAGCCCGCTCACCACTTCGATCTTGCGCACAAAGCAGTTCACGCTATCCGTGAAATAAACGTTTCCAAGAGAATCCTGCGTCAGGTCACTCGGGCTCGTTATGAGCGCCTGAGTAGCTGGCCCGCCCTCACCCGTAAGCCCACCCAGTCCAATCGCGCTACCCGCTATGGTGCTGATCGTGGAACTAACAGGGTCAATTCTCCGGATGCGGTTTCCTGCCTGCTCTGAAACGATGATTCCCCCGTTACGATCCACAAGAAGTGCCGTTGGATAGTTGAAGGAGGTCTTCGAAATGGGGCCATCGGCGCCTGTGCGGCATTCACCATCGCCTGCAATTGCTTCAATGATTCCAGTACTCAGATTGATCCTGCGAATCCGGCAGCCAAAGTACTCCGCTACATAGAGATGGTTCGAGCCATCGAGTGCAAGTCCCGTCGGATAGGACATTCCCGCTTGCGTCGCAGCTCCGCCGTCGCCATACGAATCAAAACCACTCGCACCGGCAATGGCGCTGATGATCCCCGTCGCCGAAATTCGGCGTACGGTGCCTTCTTCACTACTCACATAAGTGTTGCCAGCGGAGTCAGTGATCACTCTTCGAGGGCTGATCAACAAAGCTGCTGCAGCCGGGCCACCGTCGCCGACCGCATAGCTGCCCGCCACGGTACGCACAGTATAAGCAGGTCCCGGCGGAGTTTGACCCCAAACTTCAGGGGCAGCCAGCATCGCCAAAGACAGCAATCCAATCCAGGTCTTCGTCCAAATTGTAGGTGTGCGCATGGGTCCTCGAAAAACAGCCTTCAATAATAATGCGCAACATCTCCAGAAACTGAGTCAAGTGCCTTGCACAATTGGAACTTTCCCTTTTACGACAATCCGCTAAGAAGAGCAGAATATTGATAGATTCTGCCATCAGCATGCGGTAGAGTTTATTCCTCAATGTGCACTGCTCGATCATTTTCCTGCTGGCTACTCCTCTCCACACTTTCTACTCTGGCCGCCGCCCCGACACCCAAATGGACCCGCTTTGAACGGCAGTTTCAAAGCTCTGTTGCGTATTCAAATCCGCTTCAGGACGTGGATTTTCGGATTGAGTTCACCTCACCGTCAGGCACCGCACGCACGGTCTACGGTTTTTGGGATGGGGGAAAAGTGTGGCGGGTACGCTTCGCCCCCCACGAATCAGGAAAGTGGATCTATCGGAGCCTCGCTTCCGATCCTTCCAACCGTGGACTGGACAAAATTTCAGGCAGCTTCGAATGCGGCCCATCAAGGCACGGAACACGGTTTGAAGAGCACGGCCCGATCGAGGTGTCGAAAGACGGTCGGCACTTGGTGCACTCAGACGGCACACCCTTCTTCTGGCTTGCCGATTCCGCCTGGAACGGACCACTTCTCGCAGGCGACACGGAATGGCAGGAATATCTGAAGAAGCGCAGCTCCCAGAAATTTTCAGCAGTCCAGTGGGTCGCCACACAATGGCGTGGCGATCCTGCGGGCGACAGCAACGGGGAATTGCCGTACACCGGGCTCGACAAAATCGTCCTCAACATCCCCTTTTTCCGCCGCCTCGATGCAAAGCAGGATTCTTTGATTCGTTCTGGACTCTTGAGTGTGCCTGTCATGCTTTGGGCATTTAACAAAGGGCCTTCCGATCAGATTAGCCCCGGCGTTTCCTTACCGGAAAGCCAGGCGATTCTACTTGCCAGATACATGCTGGCTCGCTGGGGCGCAGACCCTGTCGTGTGGCTCCTCAACGCCGATGGCGATTATCGTGGCGAATTTGCCGAACGTTGGCGCAAGATCGGTGCCGCCGTTTTTCAGCCCGTCTACCATGCTCCCGTCTCGCTCCACCCAGGAGGTGTGATGTGGGTGATGGATGACTTCTATCAGGAATCCTGGATTAGTATTGCGGGCTACCAGAGCAGCCATTCTGATACCGAACGTAATTCCCGTTGGATCACCTCCGCTGAGCCTGCCACTTACTGGAAGAAGGATCGGGCTCGCATCACTCTCAGCCTCGAAGGCCCTTACGAATCCCCCGCGACAAATGCTCGAGCAACGCAGCCTGAACTTACGAGGCGCAATCACTATTGGTCGCTACTCGGCGCTCCGGTGGTGGGGATCACCTACGGGGCAACTGGGGTCTGGTCGTGGAGTAATGGCAACTCGCCGGTTCCCGGACACGGAAAGAACAACCCTCCATCCTGGAGAACGATGCTCGATCTGCCCGGTGCCGCTCAAATGACGCACCTTGTAACCTTTTTCAACAGCATCAATTTTTGGCGATTGCGTCCCGAACCAGGTATGCTAACTTTCCAACCTGGCGACCAGTCCGTATCGCAGCATGTCTCGGCAGCTGGCAGCGTAGAGAAGGATTTATTTGTCCTGTATACGCCCGTAGGTGCGACGCTTTCGCTCAAGCCGGATTGTCTTCCAGAGCATTTCGCTTCAGAGTGGTTCAATCCGAGAAATGGCGAACGCAGCCCGGCCACACCAATCCGTCAGGCGAACTCCATCTCTTTTAAGACAGCCGACAGCGGCGATTGGCTTTTGCTTCTGAAGGGTGCCCGATGAAACTCAAAGTGGTGGCACTTGCGAATCTGCTGTTCACGGGTTCCCTTTTCGCCGCCCCAAAATCCGGAGATGTCTTCCGCGAATACCATTGGATTCCTCAAGGCAAATACCATGTCCTGAGCCTCGAGCAGAAACCAATCGAGCTTCCTTTCGATCTCGACTTGTCGAACGCAGTCAGTGCCGA
>JANXLY010000111.1 GCA_025354885.1 Acidobacteriota bacterium
GCTTGTCTTCCAAATGATGATCGCTCTGTGAGAATTCTTGATAGCTTTCGTATATCCGACAACGGCATGGACTGATACGGTCATCATACAAGCGCCTTTTGTAAAGGTGCACAGGAGACTTCCATGCAGAAATTCCGGGTCACGACTACCCTCATTCTATTCCTTGCCTTAGCCCCATGGGCCTTTGCCCAGACTGTAAGCGGATCCATTACCGGCACCGTGACTGATTCGAGCGGAGGTGCAATCACAAGCGCCACCGCAACACTTCGAAATAACTCGACGGCCGAGTCCCGCTCCATGAAAACCAGCACTGGTGGCGACTTCGTATTTAACGCCGTTGCTCCGGGGACCTATTCACTCAAAATTGAGCAGACCGGGTTTAAGACCCTGGATCGGCTAGGTCTCGTCTTGACAGCCACCCAGCGCCTGTCCGTAGGAACTCTTCAGCTTCCCGTAGGCGCAATTAGCGAGCGCGTAACGGTCGAAGCAACGGGTGCCATGGTTCAGACCGCCACTTCCGGCAATTCAGCCGAGCTATCAGGCAAACAGCTGAATCTTCTGGTCACTCGAGGCCGAGACGTTATCTCGCTCCTTCGCGTCTTGCCAGGCGTAGCAGGCGGAACCGATGAGAATGCTCTCGGAGGCACTTTTGGGACGAACACCCCCAACATCGGGGGCCAGCGAATCAGCATGAACACGATGTCTGCTGATGGCCAATCCGGTAACGATGCTGACGGCGTCGGTGGCTTCAATGGTATGACCAGTCTTGATGCAATCGCCGAAGTGAAAGTTCTCCTTAACAATTACCAGGCTGAGTATGGACGCAATGCGGGAGCCAGCATCAACCTCGTCACCAAGTCCGGAACCAAAGATTTTCATGGCAGCGCCTATTGGTTTCTCCGCAACGAGGCTCTCAACGCCAACGACTTTTTCAACAACCGCAACAGCCAGGCAAGGCCCCTCTACCGCTACAACACTTTGGGCGGTACCATCGGCGGACCTATCTATATTCCAGGGAAATTCAACACAAATCGCGACAAGCTTTTCTTCTTCTACTCACGCGAGGATTGGCGCATCAACGAGCCACGCAATGTACGTCGTGTCACTATGCCAACCGCACTCGAGCGTCAAGGCAACTTCTCTCAGACACTCGACGTTAGCGGCCGACTGATCACCATCACAGACCCCACTAACGGTCAACCCTTTGCCGGCAACATCATCCCCACCAATCGGCAAAGCAAGAATGGCCAGGCAGTCCTGAATCTCTTCCCGCTGCCCAAACTTCCTCGACCGGGGGCTTTCCGGCGGTAACTACAACTATCAGTTTCAGGAAATCACCGAGCATCCTAAAAAGCTAAATACCTTGAAGGGTGATTACAACATCACCCAAAACGATCGCGTCTCCGCCAGGTATACCGGATGGTGGGCGGACCGGCGAGGTTATGAAGGCCTCGCAGCCTTCAATTCCAACTGGGATCAGCTTCGTCATCACTACCTCTTCAAGACCGACCAGATTCAGACCAGCTATACCAAAATCATCAGGCCAAACATCATCAATGAAGCTCAGTTTGGCTATAGGAAATTAGGTGAAATCGGTGACGCGCAATCAGCGAATACCTTCGACAAAGTCACTCGCTCCAAGGTCGGTTTGGGGTCTCTCGGCCAGTTGTATCCCGATGGCAATCCTTTGGACCTGATTCCACAGGCAAGCTTTGGTGGAGTCCCATCAGCGGCCAATATTTCTTACGATGGACGTCTGCCCATCGCAGCACAGGATTGGCGCTGGAATTACAGCGACAACCTGAGCTGGATCAAGGGTGCACACTCCCTCAAATTCGGCATCTCCGGCGAATATCAGATGAACAGCGAAGGCCCACGCTCCAATTTCGGCGGTAGCTTTGATTTCGGTCGAAACGTAAATAATCCCCTCGATTCCAACTATGCCTACTCAAACGCAGTTCTGGGAAACTACTCTTCGTATACAGAGAGCAGTTCCCGCACAACAGGGCTTGCCCGCCAGGCAATCTTCGAGATGTTTGCGCAAGACTCCTGGAAAGCCACACGCAGGTTAACCATTGATTTCGGAATTCGCTTCACCTGGTTCACTCCCTGGCGCGTAACAGACGGCAAGGCAGCAGCGCTTGCACTCGAACGATATGACCCAGGCAAAGCGCCCCTCTTTGTACAGCCAGTACTTGTCAACGGCGCCCGTGTGGGACGAAATCCTGTAACCGGCGCAATCCTGCCTGCTGTAGCAATTGGCTCTTTCGCTCCCGGCACAGGGGATCCTGCGAATGGAATGGTCGTGCAGGGCACCAACGTTCTCCCGAGCGGTTTTGCGAATCGTGGCTGGGAAGCTGGCCCGCGCTTTGGTTTTGCCTATGACGTTTTCGGCAACGGTAAGACAGCCCTTCGCGGCGGTATCGGCGTAAGCAAACAGGCTGTCCCAAGTGCCGGTTCCTATCTTTGGACCACACGCACCAATCCTCCTGTCCAGTACAATCCGCAGATTTTCTACGGCAATGTCGACGGACTCAAAAGTTCTAATGGTGTTTTGTTCCCCAGCAACGTAAGTTCGCTCGAGCGCAATCCCAAGGCTGGTACGGTAGTCAACTACTCGCTAGCCATTCAGCAGGATCTCGGTTGGAAAACAATTCTCGACGTATCTTATGTTGGCAATCGCTCGCAACACCTGCAGCAGACACGTGAATTGAATACTCTTCCCTATGGCGCACGATTCAATCCAGCCAATGGCGATCCTACCTCACCCGGTAGACCGCTACCGGACAATTTCTTCCGCCCTTACCCAGGCTTTGGCGGCGTTACTTACATCGAAAATTCCGGCTACGGAAACTACAACGCGCTGCAATCTTCGATCAACCGCCGCATGAGCTCAAATCTTCAATTTGGCGTGGCCTACACTTGGTCCAAGGCGATGGATTTGACAAGCGGCGATAACGGCGCTCTCCCTCTCTACCGGCCTTACAAGGTCTGGAACTATGGCAGGTCCAGCTATGACCAGACCCATGTAATGGTGGTCAATTTCCTCTACGATTTACCAAAAGCAAGCGCTCGCATCAACAATGGCTTTGTTCGCACAGCCTTTGACAATTGGCAATTCTCCGGAATCGCAACCATGGCAAGTGGTACGCCTCGTGACGTAGGTTATTCAACCGTAGATGGCGCAGACATTACCGGCGGCGGAGATGGCGCTCGCATCAATGTCACGGGAAAAGCGATTTTGCCGAAGAGCGAACGGACCTTTGATCGCTTCTTCAATACTTCAGTTTTTGCTCGGCCAGCAAAGGGCGATTTCGGCAATGCACCCAAGGATATCTTCCGCGGCCCAGGTATCAATAACTGGGATCTTTCATTCTTCAAAAGGTTCCCTCTGAAAAACGAATCCCGC
>JANXLY010000121.1 GCA_025354885.1 Acidobacteriota bacterium
GTCGGATTCTTCGGTTTGTGCGGCGGCGCGCTCGTATACCGAATCTCGTTCACCTCGGCGATATCACCCAACTGCGAGTGCCACTTTTGCTCTGTCAGCGCCCGGATCAATACGTCAGCACCGTGATCCCTCGTTCGAGCAACGCCTGCCCCTACAGCAGAAGCAGGACTTGCAGGAACCACAGGTGCCGCCCCACCGGAATCCTGAGCAGGAACAGTCAGACTTGCCAAAACAAAAATCAGCCCGCCTCGAAGAAACATCTCACTCTTATAGCATCTGTTCCACAACTGCCCGCAACTCGAGAAAAGCTAATTAACAGCAATCTTCCTGCCTCCCGTTGCCTCGGATCCCCCTACCTCCCCAATCGTCTAACCCTGCAACCGAACAAGACCTGCGAGAATCTAGTCATACAGGGACTCTCGCTATGCCATCCTCCATCACTGTCGAATGTCTGGCCAAGACCTATCGCGGCGCTAGCGAATTGACGATATTTGCCGATATGAGCTTTGTGGTCAAATCTGGAGAACGTCTGGCCCTGATCGGGGAATCCGGTGCCGGCAAATCCACGCTCTTGCACCTGCTAGGCGGCCTCGACACACCCTCGACGGGTGCAATTCGCTTCGGCGATACCGACATCACCCGCCTCAACTCGAGCGAACTCGCCGACTTCCGCAACCGCCAGATCGGTTTCGTCTGGCAGGTACAATCCCTTCTTCCCGAATTTACCGCTCTCGAAAACGTAATGATGCCGCTCCTCGTCCGTGGTGAATCCCCCGCTTCCGCAAAACCCAAGGCACAGGCCCTGCTCGTAGAAGTTGGCCTCGCCGATCGTGCCGCCCACCGCGCTGGCGAACTCTCAGGCGGAGAACAACAGCGCGTGGTTCTCGCGCGTGCTCTTGTCGGGCAACCCAAATTTTTACTCGCGGACGAGCCTACCGGGAATCTGGATGAACAGACAGCCTCGCAGATCCTCGATTTGATCGAGCGTCTCCAGGCCCAATATAGGCTGACCAGCGTCATTGTCACCCACAGCACGGCCCTTGCCGCCCGCTGCGACAGAACGCTCCGCCTCGCCAAAGGTGGCCTCTTTGCCATCACGGCAAATGACACCGCATCAAGGTCTGAAGATTTTAGAAACAAAGCTCAGGGTTTTTCCCCTGAGCCTGTAGTTACAATGGAGGCAGATAGCCATGTTTGAGCGTTATACAGAGAAAGCACGGCGCGTCATCTTTTTCGCCCGCTACGAGGCGAGTCAGTTTGGCAGTCCGTATATTGAAACCGAACATTTGTTGCTCGGCCTCTTGCGGGAAGACAAGGCTTTGGCCAACCGCTTCCTGCGCTCGCAAGCCGCCATTGAGTCGATCCGTAAACAGATCGAGGCCCACACCACCATTCGCGAAAAGGTCTCGACTTCCGTCGATCTTCCTTTGAGCCACGAGTGCAAGCGCGTGCTTGCCTATGGTGCTGAAGAGGCCGAACGGCTCAATCACAAACACATTGGGACCGAGCACCTTCTTCTCGGTATCCTCCGTGAAGAAAAATGTTACGCCGCCGAGCTCCTGCACGAGCGTGGTTTGCGCCTCTCGCAGGTTCGCGAAGAGATTGCCCGCAGTTCCAGCGAAAAGGTCGCCACCAGCCGCAACAAAGAGTCCAGCCTCCTCAACGAATTCTCGCGAGACCTGACCCAGGCCGCTCTCGATGGTTCGCTCGATCCGCTCATCGGCCGTGAAAACGAACTCGACCGCGTCATCCAGATCCTCTGTCGCCGCACCAAGAACAACCCCGTGTTCATCGGCGAACCGGGCGTCGGCAAGACCGCCATCGTTGAAGGCCTCGCCCAGCGCATCGCCGACGGCGAAGTTCCCAGTTTTCTCGCCGACAAGCGCATCCTCGCCCTCGACCTCTCGCTCATCGTCGCCGGTACCAAATACCGTGGCCAGTTCGAAGAGCGCCTCAAAACCATCATGAAAGAACTGATGGAGAATCAGAACGCCATCATCTTCATCGACGAGTTGCATACTCTCGTCGGCGCAGGCTCGGCCGAAGGTTCACTCGACGCCGCCAACATCCTCAAACCCGCGCTCTCTCGCGGTGAAATTCAGTGCATCGGCGCTACTACGCCTGCCGAATTCCGCAAGTCTATCGAAAAAGACCGTTCTCTCGAGCGCCGTTTCCAGGCCGTAAAAGTTCCTCCTCCCAACGAGGCCGATGCCATCCGCATTCTCATGGGCATCAAAGAACGCTACGAGAAATTCCACGCCGTCGCTTACACCGACGATTCGATTGAGACCGCTGTCTACGCATCCAACCGTTTCATTCCAGATCGCTTTCTGCCCGATAAGGCCATCGACCTGATCGACGAAGCTGGTGCCCGCGTAAAGCTTCGACAGACTACCCTTCCGCCAGACATCGCAGACATTCAGAAGCGCATCAAGTTCATTGTGCACCGCATGGAAAATGCCATTGCCAATCACGAATTTGAGAAGGCGCGTTTCTATTCCGATGAAGAACGCAAAGAGCGCGAAAATCTCCGCCTCTTGCGCGAAAAGTACAACCTCGACGACACCTCCACCGGCATCGTCACCAAAGACGATATCGAAGATGTCGTTGCCCGCTGGACCGGCGTCCCCATGACCGCAATCCGCGAAGAAGAAGTCTCCAAACTTCTGCGCATCGAAGAAGAACTCCACAAGCGCGTTATCAGTCAGGAACGTGCAATCAGTTCTCTGGCTCGTGCCATCCGCCGTTCGCGAGCTGGCCTCAAATCGCCCAAGCGTCCCGCTGGCAGCTTCCTCTTCCTCGGTCCCACCGGCGTCGGCAAAACCGAAGTCGCCAGAGCTCTTGCTGATTTCCTCTTTGGCAGCGAAAAATCGCTGATCCGTTTCGATATGTCCGAGTTCATGGAAAAGCACTCGGTCTCGAAATTGATTGGTTCGCCCCCCGGCTACGTTGGCTACGAAGAAGGCGGCCAATTGACAGAACGTGTCAAGCGCAACCCTTACTCGATCATCCTGCTCGACGAAATCGAAAAGGCTCACCCGGATGTTTACAACATCCTGCTTCAGGTCTTTGAAGATGGCCAGTTGACCGACGGTCTCGGCAATACGGTCGATTTCAAGAACACGATCATCATCATGACCTCCAACCTTGGAGCCCGCTTTCTCGATAAGAAGAAGGGCATCGGCTTTGATGCTCCCGTCGAAAAGGGCATGCAGCCCAAGGTCGAAGAGCAGGTGATGGCCGAGGTCAAACGTGCCTTCAATCCCGAATTCCTCAATCGCCTCGATGAAGTGATTCTCTTCACTTCGCTCAGCGATGAAGATCTGTTGCAGATCATGCATCTGCTGGTTGATCAGATCAATCTCAATCTGCTCGTCAAACAGATCAAGATCCGCCTCACGGTCGAAGCCGCTAAATACATTCTCGAAAAAACGCTGGTCGATCGCAGCTACGGCGCACGCCCGCTCCGCCGCGCTCTACAGAAATACATCGAAGATCCTCTGTCCGAGGCCCTCATCCAGGGCACCCTGCCCCGTCCGGGAGATCTCGAAGTCTATCTCAGCGACACCGGTCTCTACTTCCGCCCGATCAAAGAAGCCGAAGAAGCCCTGGTCGGTGCAACAGACCCCAGCGTCCCCATCGAAGGTACTCTGCTCTACACCTTCTAACTCATTACTTCAGTTCAAGCCCAAAAGGATGCCTTCACAGGCATCCTTTTTTGCGTTCTAATAACTACGAACGAAGTTACTCGCCCTTGGAGATTCCAATGAGAAGTCTGTTTTTGATTCTTAGCCTCGCACTGGTCTCAGCGGCCTTTGCACAACCGCCCCAGACAAGCGAAATCCCAGATCCCAAGAAGCTCGCGGCGATCGAAGGTACAGTGCTGAACTCCGTCAGCGGCGAGGTGCTCCGCCGCGTGAATCTAAGCTTGAGACCCACGATGAGCGGCACGGCCCAGATGGGCCCTATGCCTCCAGTCTCTCCTTACGCCGCCACAACCGACGCTGCCGGTAAATTCCGTATCGAACGCATCGAGCCCGGCACCTATACGCTCTCTGCCGAGCGCCAGGGCTTTGTCCGTCAACAATACAATGCTCGTGGGAACAGTTCGATAGGTACCCCTCTCAACATCGCCGCCTCAGTCGAAATGAAGGAACTCAATTTCAAGCTCATTCCCCAAGCCATCATCACCGGTCGCGTTCTCGATGATGAAGGTGAGCCCCTCGCAGGCGTTGGCCTGGAAGTTTCCCGCTCTGTTCGTTCCCGTGGCAAGCAAACCATGATGCCATCTGGCGGCGGCCAGACCAATGACACCGGGGAGTTCCGCATCGCCAACCTCTCCCCAGGCCGCTACTGGCTCAGTGCCTCAGTTCGCAGCAACGCCAATTTCTTTGGCGACGGCGCCCCGCGCAATAGCTCCGACAAGCCTCAGGAAGCATATGTCACCACCTACTTCCCTGCCTCCACCGACGAAGCTGGTGCCCGCCCTGTCGATTTGGTCGCAGGCCAAACCCTTGCTTCCATCGACATCCGCATGAAAAAAGAAACGGTATATCGAGTCCGGGGCAAAGTATCTGCCCCACCTCCCGTCAAAAACCTCCGCGTCATTCTTACTTCACGCGAGGCCACTCAGTTCAGAAGCATGTATGGCAACAATTCGGGGATCGTCAAAGAAGACGGCAGCTTCGAAGTTGCTCAGGTGGCCCCGGGCACCTACTATCTTGTCGCTGCTCTTGCTCAGGGCATGATACGTTCTGTTGGGAGAACTCCTATCGATGTTGCCCGTGAAAATATCGATAACGTCGTCATCCCCTATTTCTCTGGCATTACCGTCTCGGGCACGATCCGCATCGATGGCGAAATCCCCGACAATCAGAAAATCAGCTTTGAAACCATGCGACTCCAATTCTCCCCCATGGAAGGTGGAGGCTTCAATTTCCCTGGCGCAGTTGCCACTGCCGAAGCTACTTTCAAACTCGAAAACGCCGGCCCTGAAAAATACCGCATCTTTTTTAATGGCCTTCCTCCCGGCTTCTGGCTCAAATCCATTAGCGATGGTGCTCGGGACATACTCGACGCCGGTCTCGACCTTTCTAGCGGTGCCAGCGCTCCCATCGAAGTTGTTCTCGCCCCCGGCGTCGGCGTCCTCAATGGCGTTGTTCAGGACAGCAAGCAGCAACCGGCTGCCGGCGTCATGGTCAGCCTCCTTCCCGATCCCATGAAAGATTATCGCTACGATCTAACCCGCAACGTCCCCACAGACCAAAGCGGCAAATTCAACCTCTCCAATCTCCCGCCCGGAGACTACAAGGTCTATGCTTGGGAAAATTTCGATTTCGCCAACGCACTCGATCCTGAATCTCTCAAGGCCTACGAAACCCGAGCCAAAAAGATCACCATCAAACCAAACTCGCAAGAGCAGCTCACGCTCACATCAATCCCTTTGCCTGGGAATTAGCCGTATGCCTCAGCTTCAATCCATCACCCCACTCATCCCCACGGGTGCCCAAACCCTGGCCCACTCCATCCTCTTTTTTACCGAAGAGCTCGGCTTCTCTCTGCTCTGGCAAACCGACTCCATGGCAGGCATCCGCCGCGATCAGATCGACTTCATGCTCGTTGAAAACAACAATCGCGAATGGGCAGACAATGCCAGCTTCAGCATCGGCGTATGCGAGCTCGATTCCCTCTACATCGAATACAAAAACACCACTGCCCGCCTCGGCCCTCTCGAAATGAAATTCTGGGGCCGTCGAGAATTTCACATGGTCCTCCCCTCGGGCGTCTGCCTCCAGTTCTACGAAAAATGACCCGCCCCGATTCCTTGATCCCAGTCGAAGCCGCCGCCTGGCCGCTCTTTGAAGCCTGTGCGAGCGGAGACCTGCTTACGGTCCAACGCCACTCCCAGATCCACCCGGCTCAC
>JANXLY010000157.1 GCA_025354885.1 Acidobacteriota bacterium
GGAGCGGCAGCGACAAAAGCCTCCTGCGGTGTAGTCCTGAAAATCTCGACGCTCGCGAGTGCGGCCACTCCCCGGCCTCCGCTCACAACTACACGGCCGTCTGGCAGCCGAATCATGCAAGATTCTGACCGTGCTTCGAGCAGCGGCGAAGTTCCTCGCCAAACCCAATCTTGCGCTTGCCCAATTGTTCCGATCAGAAGTAGAAGAAGACTTAGATGTCGCATGAGAGTCCCAGCATATCCTGTCCGTTTGAACAAGAGCATCGAGCTTCGGGCCGAGGCGCTGCAAAGGCAGCGACGATAGCATTGCGTCAATTTTTAGTCGAATTTTGGTAGCAGCGGACTCTTGACCGGTATATCTTAGTCAGGCCAACTCTGTCAGAGCCGAATTCAAATCAATCAGGAGACTTCCAACCCGTGAAGCGCCGAAACATCTTTCACTCATTACTGGCTGCATCAGCCGCCTCTTTTGCTTTGCCGACTGAAGCCCAGGCCGCAACCAATCCCATCCAGCTCCACACCGACATTCACGTCAAGGCGGAAGAAGAAAAACAGCTCCTCGAAGACTTTCACAAGCTCTTTCTTCCCCGCATCAAGAAAGCCCCCGGTTTTATTGACGCCAAGCTCATCCAGTTTGTCAAAGCCAACGTTGGCAAAATCAACCCACACTTCAATTACCGCCTGGTTCAGGTCTTCGAAACCGAAGCCTTGCGTGAAGCTTGGAGCACAGCCGAAGGGCACAAGATTGCATGGCATGAGGCGATCGAGTCTCATCTCAAGGTTCCCTTCGATGCCTTCGTCTATGAAGTTGTCGCCGAAAGCAAAAAGACACTGGGCTAAACAAACTTCCAACCCATGCCCGTATCTGGTATCATCACGATTCCACATGATCTCAAGTGGATAAAAAGTGAATTTATGAGCATACAACCGATCGTTCGCAGAAAACTGGCAGATGAAGTCCGGGACCGACTAATGGTCATGATCAGCAGTGGCGAATTGCGACCAGGGGATCGCCTACCTTCAGAACGCGAACTCATGGACTTGTTTTCCGTCGGTCGACCCGCCGTTCGAGAGGCGCTGCAATCGCTCGATTCCGCCGGCGTCGTTGAAATCAATCATGGCGAGCGGGCCAAAGTCGTCGTTCCCGATTCGCGGACTGTATTCGATCGGATGGGGCAAACGATGCAGCATCTCCTGCAAACCTCTCCCACAACTCTCGAAGATCTGAAGCAGGCTCGCATTATGTTTGAAGTGGGAATGGTCAAACTCGCCGCTCAAAACGCCACCCCTGCGGATATCGAAAAACTGAAGCAGGCCCTCGATTACCAACGCTCCGTCATCGCTGATATTCCAAATTTCATCAAAGCGGACATGGCCTTCCACAACGCGATTGCCTCGCTTGGGGGAAACAGCGTCTGCACCATGCTGAGTGAAGCGATGCTCGATTGGCTGTTCAAGTTCCGCCAGGATTTGCTTAGAATGCCAGGTTCAGAATTCATTACCCTGGCCGAACACGAGCGACTTTTCGAAACAATTGCTCAACACAATGTAGCTGAAGCAGAACGAGCCATGCTCGATCATTTGAGTCGTGCCAGTGAACGCTACCGCATCCTCGAAGATGCAAATTCTCACAGGACTGCGGGCTAGAGAAAGCGAATGATCCGCAACGCACCACCCGGCCTGGTTTTTGCGGCTCTGCTCTTGACTACCGCCGCATTGGCTTTGGCCTTTCCGTGGCTTTTCCTTCGCTGGGGCTCCATCGAAACAAAGCCGTTGGTCGTGCCGCTCCTTCAATTGGTCATGTTTGTGATGGGCACCCGCGTCAGTTTTTCGGACCTTGGTCTCGTGCTGGCAACCCCTCGATCGGTGGCCATCGGACTCGGCCTCCAGTACCTGATCATGCCGTTCACGGCATTCGGTCTCGCCACGCTGTTTCAATTGCCTGCAGACGTCGCCGCTGGCGTGATCCTCGTCGGCGCGGTCTGCGCTGGCAATTCTTCGAATGTGATGACATTCTTTGCCGGCGGAAATCTCGCACTTTCGCTGGCAATGACCACGCTGTCCACCCTGCTATCGCCGCTCACCACTCCGACCTTCATGAAGCTGCTGGCAGGTCAATCCGTGCCCGTCGATTTTGCGACTCTTTCCTGGTCGATCGTGCGGATTGTAGTGATACCGATCACGGCCGGAGTGCTCACAGAGCGGCTCTTGCGCAGCCACAAAGCACTGGCCGATCGCTGGGTCACGAGACTGGCGATTCTTGCTACCTGCCTTACCAACGCCATCATCACGGCAAATTCACGCGAGGCGCTACTTTCGATTGGCCTTCTACTGGTTTGCGTCGAAATCCTTCATAACTTTTGCGGGTACGCCCTTGGATACGCGGGTGGGCGACTATTTGGTCTGAGTGCAAGAGACTGCGTCACTATGTCGATGCAGGTTGGAATCCGCAATGCAGGCCTCGCCTCCGGACTCGCCTACGACGTTTTGAAAAGCGGCAATGCCGCTCTTGCCAGTGTGGTGTATGGCACGGTGCAAAACGCATCCGGTGCCATTGTATCTTTGTTTTTTCGTAAACAACTTGAGAGGAACCTGGAGAAATAATGAGAATGAGATTTGTATTGATCGCTGCCGCGATGCTGGCTGGATGTGCGGCTCCGCCGACTGAGAAAAAAGAAGCTGCCGTTCCCCCGGTGGCCCCGCCGCCACCGGCAGTAGCCGCAGAACTGCTCGGGTCGGACAAAACCTGGGGCAATACAGAAGGCCCAGCGGTCGACTCGAAAGGCACCCTTTATTTCACCTCACGCGGCACCTACAAAGGCATCGTGTCCTGGAATGAGAAGCAGGGCTTCAAACCCTATTTGGCAGTGGCTACAGGCGCTGGCCCCGGAGGCCTTTGGATTGATGACGCAGACAACATCTTCGTCACGGCAACGGACGAGCGCCAGATCCTCAAAGTCTCGCCGCAGAAGAAGGTCAGTGTCGTTGCCGAGAAATTTGAGGCCGATGCAAAGCTGGCCAAAGGGCCAAACGACCTCGCAATCACCAAGAGCGGAACGATCTACTTCACAGACCCGAACGGCTATGACGGCTCAGCACCAAACGGCACCGTCTACGTGACTCGCGCAGGCAAGACCTCGGTCTTCAGCAGCGAAGTTACCGGCCCCAACGGCATCGGCCTCAGCGCGGATGAGAAAACCCTCTATGTGTCGCACAACATCTCGGCCGATCAGTCCAAAATTGTGGCCTGGCCGTTGAACGAAGACGGTACAGCAGGCAAGATGTCGGAACTCGCCTCGGTCAAACCCTGCATCGCCGACGGGATCGCCGTCGACAAACAGGGAGCTATGTGGCTGACCTGCTATTCCTACGGCACGGCCTATCGTATTGGCACGGATGGCAAGATTCTCGAAACCATCACTACCGAACAGAAGGCGCTCACCAATGTCAAATTCGGACGTGCCGGAGCAGAGACTACCCTCTACTTCTCCAGTTCCGACATGGCCCGCGTCACTGGCTACGTCTATCGCGCAAAAGTGGCAAGTCCCGGCCTGCGTTGAAGCTTTTCATTCTCGGCCAGCGACCATACAACTGGAACTTTTGATGTAGATCACAGGTTCTAAGCTTCTGCCTCTAAGTAAGAATCTTTTCTTTCACTACTACTGCGAAACTGTGTCACCAAAAGTCAATGATTTCCGCTTTAGTAGTGAGAGGACAGTTTGTTGAGTCGTATGTCGCTGCCCCGGCCAAGCTGTCCGTCTTGTTTTGTCAAACTTACCTGATTCGGCAAATCAATTCGCTCTCGTCCCAAAGATCATTGGAGAGGTGAACAGTTATGGCTACGAAAAAAGTCGCAAAGTCCAAGCCCGCGAAGACTCAACCCACGAGTCCCTTCCCGGACATTATTTACGCCCAAGCCTCGCCGCACTCAATTGGCGGTGTGTCCATGTTCGACGGAGGTTCCCGAATCGATTCGAGTACCTATGCGAACTTCAACAGCGAACCCGAGATATTGAATCAATCCGCAAGGATGCTGGCCGACGCAGGCTTCACAATCCTGCAGATATCCCAGCAAACCATCAATATCGCCGGCAGTAAAAAGATATTTGAATCGGCCTTCAACACGACGATCAGCGCCGAAGAACGGGATGTCATCAAGCAGACCGGCAAAGATACCGCTACCTTTCTCGATTCTCCCTCGACAGACATGCCAGGCCTGATCGGCACGCGCGGTACACGCTTCTCCGACCTCCTTGAAGGCGTCGCACTCGAAGAGCCCCGCTACTTTATGGCTACGTCCATGTTCCCTCCGCTCAAGGCCTATTGGCATCTGGACGTGCCCGCAGGCATTTCGCTCGGTTGCAATGCCGACAAGGCGCATCGCGGCGGCACGACGGGCAAAGGAATCAAGATTGCCATGGTCGATTCCGGCCATTTCAAACATCCATTTTTTACGGGACGTGGCTACCGTGTAGCTCCTGTCACTCTTGGGCCTGCTGCAACATTTCCGCTCAAGGATGAAAGTGGCCACGGCACCGGGGAGTCGGCAAACATCTTCGCCGTCGCACCCGATATTGATCTATTACCGGTCAAAGTCAACTTCGTCAACTCCATCGGTGCCTTCAACACGGCAGTGGGACTCGCCCCCCATATCATCACCTGCAGTTGGGGCAGCAGCAATCAGTTTGGCCCGCTCAGCGCAGCAGACCAGGCGCTCGCCGCTGCCATTGCCACTGCTGTCGCCAACAAGATCATCGTCGTCTTCTCGGCCGGCAATGGTCACTACGGTTTCCCTGGCCAGCACCCCGATGTCATCTCCGCTGGTGGCGTATTCATGAAACCTGACGAATCACTCATCGCATCCGATTACGCGAGCGGTTTTGCCAGTAACATTTACCCAGGTCGCAAAGTTCCCGATCTAAGTGGCCTCGTGGGCATGAAGCCGAAAGCCGCTTACATCATGTTGCCTCTGGAACCAAATGACGACATCGACCAGGGCAACGCCGGCGGTGTTCATCCTGCTGGCGACGAGACCACCAAGACCGACGGCTGGGCTGCCTTCAGCGGAACTTCTGCCGCCGCACCGCAACTCGCCGGAGCAGCAGCGCTGATCAAGCAGGCTTGCCCAAGTCTCACTCCGGCACAAGTGCGTAGCATCCTGATGAAAGGCGCACGAGACGTCACCGTCGGTACGAATAACAACGGAAGTGTCGCAGGCCCTGGCTACGACCTCGCTACTGGTGCCGGCCTCGTGGACGCTCACAAATCGGTCATGCTCGCAAAGGTGCAGTGCCTCGGCCCGATTGGTCCGCCCATTTCTGTGGGGCCGCCAATTTCCGTAGGCCCGCCTATTTCAGTTGGACCTCCCATTCAGCCAATCACCATACTCCCGCCAATCCAGCCGATCCAGCCAATTCAACCTGGCCCGATCATTCCGGTTCAACCACCAAAACCCATTGCGCCCATCATCAATCCAGGTCCTGTCGTCGTCCCCGGTCCTGCTTCGAGCGAGACGCAGTCCACAAGCAGCCTCTCGCAAGACGACGTCGATGCCTTGCAGGAAATGATCTCTAACTCCGATTTCGAGATCGAATCCTAAGCCGAACAGATCACAGCGAGCGTGGCGGAGCTTTCATCCGCCATGCTCGCTTTCACTCGAACTCCTGTCTGAGGTACTCATGAACACAATTCTCCTGAGCATGCCTTTTGGTGCGCTCGAACGCCAGGCCCTCGGTCTCAGCCTGCTCAAGCCAAGTCTCGAAAAGGCGGGCCACCCTACGACCGTTCGCTACTTCGGCTTTGACTTCGCCCGGCTCATCGGCGTCTCTGAATATCGATGGGTCAATCACGAGCTTCCGTACATCGCCTTTGCTGGTGATTGGTGCTTCACCTCTCACCTTTACGGAGACAGAGCTTCAGCCGACCGCGATTACGTCGACCAAATCCTTACCGAGCGTTGGCGCATTTCAGCATCGGATCTCAACAGGTTGCTCAAGGTTCGCGCGCAGACTGGCACTTTTCTTGACCACTGCATGGGCGCCATCAACTGGAACGACTACCAGATGGTTGGATTCACCTCCACGTTTGAACAGAACATCGCTTCTCTCGCCTTGGCCAAACGATTGAAGCAAGCCTTTCCCCATCTGAAAACTGTCTTCGGTGGTGCCAATTGGGAAGGCGAAATGGGCCTTGAACTCCACAGGCAATTCCCCTTTGTCGACTATGTCTGTTCGGGGGAATCCGAGCTTTCGCTTCCTGCACTTTGCAACGCCATCGACGCTGGTGAGCTTCCTTCTTGCATCCCTGGCCTCAGCTATCGTCATGCCAACACCTCGATCACGACTCCCGCAGGCAAGCCGCTCGAAAATCTGGACGAATTACCAATCCCCGACTACTCCGATTTCTTTGAGAATCTCGAATCGACGGGCGTCGATACAGACGTCGTGCCCGTACTGCTTTTCGAATCCGCCCGTGGCTGCTGGTGGGGTGCAAAATCCCACTGCACCTTCTGCGGCTTGAATGGCGGCGCCATGGCCTTTCGAGCCAAATCTCAGACCCGCGCACTGAGCGAACTCAGAAGCCTCGTCTCGCGGTGGCGCGTCTCGATCATCGAAGCGGTCGACAACATCCTTGATATGGCTTACTTCGACAAATTTCTCCCTGCCCTTACGCAGCAGCAGGATGAGCTCCAACTCTTCTATGAAGTGAAAGCGAATCTTTCGCGTCGCCACATGAAATCTCTCGCCGCCGCAGGAGTTCACCGCATCCAGCCGGGAATTGAAAGCATGAACGACCACGTTCTGGCTCTGATGCGCAAAGGAACCACTGCTCTCCAAAACATCCAGATGCTCAAGTGGTGCCAGGAATACGGAATTTCTGCGGAATGGAATCTGCTCTACGGCTTTCCCGGAGAAACGAAGGCGGACTACGTTCAAATGCTTTCGCTTTTGCCAGCCATCCGCCATCTGCGAGCGCCTTCGGCCTGCGGTCCGCTGCGTCTTGATCGCTTCTCTCCCTACTTTGATCACGCCGAAACATTCGGCCTCACCCATCTTCGCGCGATATCCAGCATGCGCTTTCTGTATCCATTCGAAGAATCTGTGCTCTCGAAGATCAGTTACTATTTCGACTTTGATTACCCGGACGGAATCGCAGCGGCAGACCATGCTGCTGAAGTGATTCGCTACGTCGATACCTGGCAGCGTAATCCCGAGTTGGGAACTCTGAGGGCATCGCTTGTACCCGATGGTTCGCTGCTTCTGGTGGATTCCCGCTCTACTGCCACACTCACCCATCTCACACTGCGTGGCATCGAGCAAGCTGCATTTGAGTATTGCGATACAGCACACTCCATTGATGGCGTGCATCGACATTTGAGACAAAGATTCCCCGACCAGACGGCCTCCATCGATTCTCTCAGAGCCTTCCTAGATTCTGCCGTCGCAAACTACCTCATGGTTCGCGATGGCGATCGATATCTCAGCCTTGCCATTGCTTCTCCTGATCTTCGGCCTACACTCGAACGTGCAGAAGAACAGAAACCACGCTCTCAATTCGCAGTACTGGAATCGTAGGTTAGAGTTATAGCCATGCCAGCCCCAAAGATGCCCCTTTTGTCTGCACAAGTTCTGCTCGTTCCTGCTTCAGGGCAGATCCCGTCCGATCCGGAAATCACTGCCGCCAATATTGACAAGCTCAAGCTCGGGCCCGGTACTGAAGGGATTATGGCCGTTTTCAATAAGGCCGGCTTTCGTGTCGGCAATCTTGTCGGGTTGAGCTTTTCCATCACTGCAGACGCAACAGTCTTCGAAGCATTCTTCCACACCAAGAAGCTTTCAGGGGATTTGCCTCTGCCTTCCACCTTGAGTAAGTCGGTGCGTGGAGTGACATTCCCGTTGCCTCCTGATTTCGGACCAGGTTCCTTTGCCTGACATGATGACCATCCCCAAAAAACTGCTTCTCTCGCCTTTGTTCCAACAAGGCGGATACACACTCTTGCGCAATTGGCTCCCACCGGATTTCGTTGCTGCGCTGGTGGCCGAAGCAAGAGAACAAAAAGCACTCGCTAGGAGCGTCAACATTTCGAAATCGGATTCAGAACTAGTGCGAGGCGGGAGCCCTGCCCGCAAATTTCTAAACGCTCCCGGCGGCGAGGTGCAGCGCAGTCTTTATGAAAACCGCACCGCGATGCAGGCCATCGCCAGCCTTACACAACTCCCCATAGCTCCAACCGGCAGTGGCGGCACTTTTTCTTACTACTGCCGACCCGGTGATTATCTGACAATTCATCGAGACATCGTTGCGTGTGATGTCGCTGTGATCACGTGTCTCGAAGAAGAAGGCATCGCTTCCAGCGGTGGCAAGCTGTGTGTCTACCCAACACGCGTCCGCGAATCCTTGCCCCAGGTTCGACGCAACCCTACCCAGGGCGCGGTGCCATTGCGTCTGGCACCAGGCGAAACAGTTGTCCTGTTTGGTGGCCTCGTACCTCATTGCACGCTCCCTGTTACTGTCGGCCAGAATCGTGTTGTTTCGCTGCTTTGCTACCGGGCGATTGTCGAATAGCGGATAGGAACTGAGGAATCATGATTTCAGCCACGATAGAATGTCGCTACTCATGTACCGATCCAACATTCTCCTCCTGGCCAGCGTCCTGACGGCAAGCATCGCTATGGCCCAACCCGCGACCAAGATGCGCAGCGCTGACTTGCCGCCCATCCCCACGCTTGAAGTACGTCGAGCAGCATCCACGATCACAATTGACGGAAAGCCCAGCGAAGAAGCCTGGCGCAAGGCCGATGCCGTTACCTTTCAGTTTCCCTGGAACGAGCAAAAGGGCGCAAAGCAAAAGACCACTGCCCGCCTCCTCTGGGACGATCAATATCTCTACATCTCTTACGAGTGCGAAGACTCGGACATCACCGCACAATACGAAAAGCGCGACGACCCCACTTACAAAGACGATGCCGTCGAAGCTTTTATCAATCCCAATCCTGCCCAAACCGACGTTTACATCGGCCTTGAAATGAATGCCCGCGCAGTCCTCTATGACTACGTGTATTTCGGTTCACGCTACCTGCTCAAACGCCTCAATCTCGAAGGCGTCCAACTCGCCACACAGATCAACGGAACCATCAACGCCCGAGGCGACAAAGATCAGGGCTGGTCGCTCGAAGTCGCAATTCCCTTTACGGAATTTGACGGCATCAACAAAGGCCTCACTCCCAAGGCAGGCGATACCTGGACCATCAATCTCAATCGTTGGGACGGAGTGGAGCCGGAGCGCCGACATAGCCTCTGGAGCGATTCTGGACACATCGCGCCCAATCCTCACAACGCCAAGCGCTTCGGCAATATGGTCTTCGTGAAGTAGCTCGAAGCTACTCCACCCACACTGTCGCGCTTGCCGTAGTTGCGTTCGGCCCGATCTGAACCCGGATCAGGTTCTCCCCCGGCAAGGTAATCAGAGGCAGCTTCACATTCACCTGAATCACGCCCTCAACCAGACCCGGAGCGTTACCAGAATAAAGCACCGTCGCCGGATTGCCGTTGATGCTGACCAAAATCTGCTGATTCAGGCTGGAAGTTCCTGCTGCCACGCGACCGGCAACTCCACCGGGTGTCATCGCGCCTCCACCAGTGAGGTAGAGAACAATAATCGATTCCTTGCCCGCGCGGTTATTTGGGCCGTTCACACTGCCGTTTTCGTTCAGCAGCGCGGCCGGTCCCTGTCCACTTCCATCGACAGTGAAGAGCCCGGGCTTCGAAGTCACGATCGGCATCACAAAGGGAGTTGACTGGAAGCCGAGATACTCGACCACAATCCTCGTCGTCGCGCTGGCTTCGAGAGTATAAGGAGCAATCACGCTCACCTGATCGCTCCTCGTGTAAATCAGCGGTGCCGCCACTCCGTCAAACAACACGCGCGTGCCTGCCAGGACGGTTGGCACCGTATTGTTCTCAAGCGCGAAGCTGGTAAGATTCTGAGGCCCTAACGTTCCCCCAAACAGGACCAGTAATTCGCCTGGTGCAACACCATTTGATCCGTAGCTGGCCGCACTCGTAATCGCGTTCACTGTAGGAGAACCCGCAAGTGCAACACTGATTCCGAAATAGCCTGTCGCGGTCGCACGATTTGCGTCAGTTACACGGATGACAAAGAATCCAGTGGTGGGCAGAGTTGGGGTGCCACTCAGAACACCGGTAAGCGGATTCAAAACAAGCCCGTTCGGTACTGAGCCGGATGCGACAACCCAACTGTAGGGCGCGCGTCCACCACTGGGCGTAAAGGTCTGGTTGTAGTTCACACCAGTGGTCCCCCCGGGCAACGAAGCCGTCAAAATCCTCAGGGACGAAGTGGGGAGGACAGAGATCGTAATTGCGATATTGGATGCGACTCCACTCCCGTCGCGGACGAGGACGCCGAAGGTATAGTCACCTGGAATTTCTGGCTGGCCCGTTAAGTTTCCGTCAGCTCCCAATGTCAAACCTGGGGGCAGGTCGCCAAGCGCATTCGGATTCACGGCATAAGTAAAAGGTGTTCGGCCAGTGGAAGGTTGCGGTACACGACCTGTGTAAGCCGTGTTCACAGTTCCGGGAGCCAACCTCGTCGCCCCGGCTACCGTGATGCCCAATGTCGCGTCAGCAGTTGTATTGTTCGCATCCGTAACGCGAACTGTAAATCGATAGGTCCCTGGCACTAGCAACAATCCATTCAATACGCCATTGGCGTCGAGCCGTAAGCCATTCGGAATCGGACCTTGCAGAATCGACCAACCATAAGGCTGTCTGCCGCCAGAAGCGGAAAGAGGCAAGCTGTATGGGAAATACAGAACGCCGGTAGGGGGCGCAAACGCGCTGATCGTCAATTGTGTTGCGCCCGAAGCAATCGTCAGGGCAAAAGTCGCATCGCTCGTCTGCTGCAGCGAATCAGCCACACGAACCGTAAACGAATAGTTACCAGGAGTATTCGGATTTCCTGAGAGTTGACCCGACGGACCCAAATTGAGACCCGGAGGAATCTGTCCCGACGTCAAAGAAAACGTATAAGGCGGCGTTCCGCCGCTGGCGGAAATGTTTTGGGTGTAGGGAGTTCCTGCGGTGCCCGCAGGCAAAGCGGTAGTCGTGATCACCGGTCCCGCGGCAAGAATAACGAGCGTATAGTTCGCCTGTGCCGTCAGGTTCTGCACATCCGTTGCGCGCACCGTGAATGTAAAACTACCCGTCGCTTGAGGCGTGCCAGAGAGCACTCCGGTTATCGAGAGCACCAAGCCGGATGGCAGGAACCCGGAGTTGATCGTCGACACAACTTCGATGCGAATTGGCAAGGTGCCACCACTCGTCTGGATCGTCTGCAGATACGCCTGATTCACTCGTCCGGATGGCAAAGAAGTAGTCGTAATCTGCATGCTGTTTGTCACGACAGTCAAGGCGAAGCTCTGGAAAACAACCGCGGACGCAGAATCCTGAACGCGCACGGTAAAGTTGAAGACACCCGATTGCGAGGTGGTGCCGGACAAGACACCCGTCGGCGAAAGAATCATCCCCAGAGGCAAAGTGCCGCTGGAAACGTTAAAGGTGTATGGACTAGTGCCACCTGTCAGGACCAGCGCTGTATTGTAAAGCTGGCCCACGGATGCGGTGGGAATCGTCAAGGAAGCGAACTGCAAAGTCGAGGTGCCCACCGATAGATTGAGAGCCTTGGTCGACGTTGTATTTGTTGCGTCAAGAACCTGGAAAGTAATTGTGTTAAAAGTGAGCGCTGTAGGCGTACCCGTAATCTGGCCGATCGTTGTCATCGTAAGGCCCGCCGGTAGCGCGCCGTTGATGATGGTGAAGAGATAGGGAGCTGCTCCACCGCCCACTTGCAATTGAGCCGAATAAGGATAGCCGAGATAAGCCGGCGGCAGGCTGGTAGTCAAGATCGAGAGTACGGAAGATCCAATTACTAAGTTGAAAGTTTTTTGAGCAACCAACGAAGTCGTATCCGTTACGCGAATTACAACTTCGAATCCTCCGCCTGTTGTTGGCAATCCGGAGAGTACTCCATTCGTCGAGAGCGTCAAGCCGATTGGCAGTGATCCTGATGCAACGGACCATGTGTAAGGAGCTGTTCCGCCGCTCGCGCTGAGCGAGGTTGTATAGAATTGCCCAAGTTGCCCATCGGGTATTGTAAGCGTTGCGATACCGAACCCTGAGCTATTCACCTGGATCGTCAGGCTCTGCTGCGTCGCCGAACCAAATCCATCCGTAACGCGCATGATGAAGGTGTAGTTGCCACCAACAGTTGGCGTGCCGGAAATACCGCCGTTCGAGAACAAATTCAAGCCCGGAGGCAATCCTCCTCCGATGATCGAGTAAGTATAAGGCAGAATGCCGCCAATCACGCTCACCACTGCGCTGTAAGGCTGATTGATCTGTCCCGCCGGCAGGCTGGAATTTGTAATTGTAAGGGTACTGGATCCGGTCACCTGCAGGTTAAAGTTTGCCGTAGCGGAGGTGGCCTGGCTATCGGTAACGCGAACCGTAAACGCAAGTGTTCCGCTGACTGTAGGAATACCGGAAATTAATCCCGACGTGGAGAGTGTCAGGCCGCTTGGCAGCGATCCGCCGTTGAGCGTGAATGCATAGGGCGGGGTTCCACCCGTGGCGACGATCGTCGACGCATAGCTCACCCCGACAGTAGCCGACGGCAAACTCGGGGTCGTGATGGCAAGAGTAGAACCAGTTACGAGTAGCGACAGATTGAAGACCGAAAACGCAGTGGTGCTGTCCTGCACGCGAAGCGCGAAATTGTAGGTTCCACTCGCGGTTGGCGTACCCGACAGAAGGCCGCCGCTATTCAATGTGATGCCAAGTGGCAAGCCGCCACCAATCGCGAGGAAGGTATAAGGCCCAGTGCCTCCAGTTGCTGTAATCAGATTCGAATAAGCCTGATTCAATTGGGCGGCAGTCAAAGTATTGCTGCTCAGATTGATGCCTGAAGAGTTGATGCTCAAAGCAAAATTCGCCTCCGCAGCATTGCTCGCACTATCGAGCGCACGAATTGTGAAGGCATAGTTACCGGCTGAAGTGGGAGTGCCGCTCAGAAGACCATTGAAGGCGAGGTTGATTCCCGGCGGCAATTGCCCGCTCAGCAAAAAGAATACATAGGGAGTGGTGCCGCCGTCGGCCGCAACATTGGCCGAATAGGGCTGATTCAATTGACCCGAAGAAAGAAAGGGCGTGGTGATCCGGAAGCCAGTTGCGCTCACCGTCATCGTAATCGTCGAATTCGCTGTGGCTCCCAGAGCGTCCTGCACCCGGAAGGTCACCTGATAGTTGCCAGCAGTAGTGGGAACTCCAGATAGATTGCCATTTGTGCCCAGCGTCAAGGTGGGAGGAAGGGTTCCAGAAAAAACGCTGAACAGGTAAGGCGCAGTCCCGCCAGTAGCAGTGAGTGTCGCGGAATAGTTCTGGTTCACGGAAGCATTCGGCAAAGCCGTCGACAAAAGAACAAGATTACTGCTCGAAACTGTGAGGCTGAAACTGGCCTGCGTAATCGCGTTTGACGCATCCGTTACGCGCACCGTAAAGTTGTAGGTTCCGGCTGAAGTAGTGACCCCAGAAAGTGTCCCGGTACTTGAGGACAGTGAGAAGTTTGGCGGCAAGCTGCCGGCAAGGATGCTGAAAACATAAGGCTGCAAGCCGCCGTTTGCCACGATGTTGGTCGAATAATTTTGATTGATCACAGCACTGGGCAATGGCGTCGCCACAATCACAAGCGTCGAAGAATTCACAACCAGCGAGAAGTTCGCCGTGACGATCGCATTCGTCGCATCCTTCGCCTGAATGGTCAAAGGGTAGGTTCCCGGAATGGTGGGGGTGCCACTAAAGCTGCCATTTGTGAAGGTGATTCCCTGCGGCAAGATTCCGCTCAAGACCGTAAAGACATAGGGGGCCGTCCCTGCCGCCGCCGTCACAGCAGCGGAATAGGCCACGCCGATTTGCGCGGTCGGAAGTGGAACCTGGTTGATTGAAAATTGAGCTGCTCCAATCGTGAGAGACAAGTTTCTTTGCGCCGAAGAATTAATCGCATCTGTAACCTGAACCGTGAAGTTTGCTGTGCCAAGAGCCGTTGGTGTCCCCGAAATTACGCCAAGGCTCGAAAACGAAAGACCTGCCGGTAGGGGCGCATTGATTGCAATCGAATAGGGCAGGACACCGCCAGTGATGCTGATGGGCTGATTGTAAAAAACGCCCAAGCTTCCGTTCGGTAGCGAGGTTGTGGCGACCGTCAAAACAGCCGAATTGATGCGGATTGAAAAATTTGCCAGAACGGAGCTTCCCGTGCCACCCATATCCGTAACTTTGACAATGAAACTGTAATCGCCAGCAATGTTGGATGTGCCGGAAATGGTTCCGTTCCATGGGCTGAAATCGCTGGATCCAATGCTCAATCCATTGGGCAAATTTCCACTGCCTGAAACCGTTTCCCAACGATAGGGTGGAGTGCCGCCGATGGCCGATAATCCCGTCGAATATCCAAGCAGGGCCTGGCCGCTTGGGAGCGACGCAGTGGTGATCTTCAGGCCGCTCAAACTGCTTACCTCAAGAAGCAGGGGGAAATCGGCTGTAGCCTGGGCCACACTGCTATCACGCACTCGTAAGACAAAACGGAAATTACCGGCGGTACTTGGAGTGCCCGCAATCAAACCCGGAGTACTGAGAGCATTGACCGTCACGCCAGTCGGCAGTACCCCCGACAGCACGGAAAAATTATAGGGAGCTGTACCGCCACTTGCCACAAGCGTAGTGCTGTAGAGATTGCCCTGCGCTGCAGGAGGAAGGGTGGAGGTGTTCAGAGTAATCTGCGCAAAACCTGGCAATCCGAAGAGCAGTGCAATCAAAAGAGTTTGAGTGATTTTGGATAGTGACATAGGTTAAGAAACGGTCTTCTGCCCTTCAGCATAGATCATTCGCTAATCTGTGGATTAAGGCTATGCGAATCTGTTTCACCTTTTCTTTGCTCACCCTATCGCTTTATGCGGGGGATCTTGTTAGCGAACTTGAAAAACGAATTGCACAATCACCTGCAAAGGTCTTCCTTGCTGCAAAGAATCTGAAGACTGGAAGGAGTGTCGAAATACGAGGCACAGAGAAGGTGCGCACCGCGAGCACCATCAAATTGCCGTTGCTTGTGGAGATCTACGCCGAGGCCGGCGAAGGGAAATTGAAGCTGGACGAAGAACTCGTGATGCGTGAGCCGGATATGGTTTCAGGCAGCGGGGTGTTGCGGGAGTTGAGCACTGGCACCCGTCTCAGGATTCGCGATATCGCCAACCTCATGATTGTGGTCAGCGACAATACGGCGACCAATATGCTGATTGAGCGCATCAGCGCAGACGCGGTGAATGCGCGCATGGACAAGCTGGGGCTGACCGGCACACGGCTGATGCGCAAGATCAGGGGCGATGGCACACAACTCAAGGCGGCCCAAGGTTGGTCCACGGCCGGGGAAGTGGAGGAGAACAAGAAGTTCGGAATCGGGAGTTCGACATCTCTCGAAATGCTGCGTTTGTTCGAATTGCTAGAGCAGGACAAAGTTTCCGGCAGCAAAGAGATGATCGCTATCCTGAAGCGCCAGCAATACAATGATGGCCTTGGACGCAAGCTGTCTGGCTTTACGATTGCCAACAAGACCGGTGCACTGGATCATTTGCGTAGTGATGTTGGCATTGTCTACACCAAGGCTGGGCCGATCGCGATTGCGATCACGGTCGAAGATATCCCGGTGATCGACTACGGCGAAGATAATCCTGGCTTAATCCTGATTGCTGATCTGACAAAATTGATCGTTGAATCTCTCGGAAACTAGCTGCGCAATTCCAAGACTTTGTCGAGGGAAGCAGCCTGATTATCCTTTTGGGCCATGCCCTCGAGGAAGTTTAGGATAAACGCTTCCATATCGCCATCGGCTGGAGCACGGATCACGGTCCAATCGAGCGCAACCGGCAAGATCACTTCTCGCCCGTCATGGTGAGTGGTAAAAACGGTCTTCTCGCCGGCGAGTTTACGCAATGCGGAGCGATGGAAATCGAGATCCAGATTTTGGCTATCGAGAACAACCAGACACTCTTCCATATAGGGAGTGATTGCGTAAGCCGCAGGCCAGCGTACTAGCAGAATTTGAATCACAAAGTCCACCATGCGCTGAGCCACGGCAGCCCCGTATCGATCCTTCACAGCCTTCAAGCGACGAATTCTCAAGATGGAGAGGGCAGGCCCAGTTGTAAGCTTGGGGGGCACTTTGGACCTGAGCGTAGAGACGCTGCGATGTAATTGAGACAAGTGGTCGAGCATGGACTCCTGATTGTTTTGCTGAGCTTTGCGGGCCTGAAAGAGCTCAGACCGTAAACTTGTCAGGCAGGAATCGAGATGAGATCGAAGGGAGTGAATATCGTCCAGTGTGTGCCCGGCCTGAAACTTGTCGCGGATCTTCTCCATTTCACCCAGAAATTGAACCTGGTCTCCATAATTGTCATGCAACAGTGTCGCCAAAGCCCGGATGCTTGTTGCCAGGTCGAAACCAACTGCATCGATCCCCTGCGAAAGGAGTTGGAAGTAGTGCTGTACAGAACCGCAAACTTTTCCGCTCGCTTCAACAACCAGAGTTTCAGATTGGCCCTTTTCTACACCGTCCACCAGGCTGTCGAGGGCTGCCGCCAATTCTTGATGGTTTAAGTCTTTAGCTTTGATCATGCTGAGCTGGATAGCCTGAGACAACAGCGATAGAGCCCGACTGGTATTCTCAGCACTAGGAGCGGAAGTGGATTTACGAAAGAGGGAGATCATTTGGGTACTAGGTCCGCTGATTCTTATCGGACAGTCGCAGACCTTTGATAGTGTTTTATAGACGTGGCAACAACTTTACAAGCTCCATTCCGCAAATCCTCCAATGGAATCAGTGAGGGTCGGCGATGGACCATCCTTTCCCTGCTCTGCATCGGGTTCATGATCGCTTACTTCGACCGTGTGACCCTTTCGGTCGCACTCGCGGACAAAGACGGCTTTCTCAGTTTTTTCAAACTCAACAATTCCGACCGCGGCCTGCTCAACAGTGCCTTCTTCTGGAGCTATGCGCTGCTGCAGATTCCTGCCGGATGGATTGTCGACCGCTTTGGTGTCAAATGGACTTACGCGGCTGGCTTTCTGCTCTGGAGCGCTACGAGTGCCGCAACAGCCTGGGTGTCTGGATTTGAAGTTCTTTTTATGCTCCGTATTCTTCTGGGCATTGGTGAGAGCGTGGTTACGCCGGCCGGGATGCGCTGGATCCGGTTCAACTTTGACGAGCGTCGGCGCGGCACGGCAGTCGGCATCCTGATGGCTGCGGCGAAAATTGGCCCCGCCCTTGGCAGTTACATGGCAGTAAAACTGATTGGCGCTTATGGCTGGCAAACGATGTTTCTGACGATCGGCCTAGGCAGTATACTCTGGCTGCTCCCTTGGCTCTTTTTCATGAAAGACAATGACCTTGCTCTGGAAAAAGAAGCCAAGAAGAGCGAAGGCGGTAAGGACATCAGCTTCGCCACCGTCATGGCGAGCCCGGTGATCTGGGGCACGATTGTCGGCACCTTCTGTTATCAATATTTCGTTTACTTTGCGCTCACCTGGATGCCAGCATATTTCAAAGAGTCCTTCAAAATGTCACTGAACGATAGCGGGGTCTTCACAGCGTCAAGCTTTCTCGCCATGGCTGTGGTGGCGACGCTTGCCGGTTTTGCGGCAGACTCGATGATCGGCAGAGGCTACGATGCCGTTGCTGTGCGCAAGGGCTTCACGATTGCCGGCTTTTTGAGCGCAGGCGCTGGACTGGTTGCGGCACTCAACACTCCACCCGACATTGCGATGTGGATGGTGATTGCTTCGCTTGGTGGCCTTGGACTCACTACTGCCAACTATTGGGCACTGACGCAAACCCTGATCCCAGGCGCTGCCGTAGGCCGCATTGTCGGTGTGCAGAATTGCGCAGCGAGTGTTCCTGGCATTGTTGCTCCGATTCTGACTGGATGGCTGATTCAGGAAACCGGCGGCTATCGCGGCGCGATCATGGCGGTTCTGTTTTTCCTCGGGCTTGGCGTCACCATGTACCTGACAGTGATCAAACGCAAGTACGCGCCGAAAGCCATCTAGATCAGAATGCGGATTTTTCTTTTCTTGCTCTGTGGCTCACTTGCTCTTGGGCAACAAGTGGAGTCTGGTCATTTGCCTGCGGCTTGGCGAACGGGTGGGCCCAATTGTTTAGAGCAGCCCGATTGGCAGGTGCATGAATACAACTCGGATTTCTACATCCTGCGCCAGTCCGGCTGCGTTCATTATGAGAAGCCCTTTCTTTATCTGATCTTCGGGAAGCAGCGAGCAATGCTCGTGGACACAGGTGCGGGTGAGAGCAGCGCGGCCGATGCAGTGAAGAAGTTGATGGCGCAAAAGAAGAGGGAGTTGCCGCTCGTTGTGACGCACTCGCACGGACATGGCGATCACACAGCCGGAGACAAGGCGTTTCAGGCGATGGCGAATGTGAGTTTCGCGCAAGCGAAGACCTTTGGTATCGAGAATTGGCCGGAACAAGCCGGTGGGATTGATCTCGGGGATCGCATCATTGACGTGCTTGCCATCCCTGGTCATGAGGTTGCGCATATGGCTTTTTATGATCGCCGAACGGGAATCCTTTTGACGGGCGATCATCTTTACCCTGGGCGCTTGTATGTTCGAGATGCTGCAGAATTTCTTCGCAGTACGAGACGCATGGTGGAATTCACTGCCACTCGGCCCGTAGCTCACATCCTTGGATGTCACATTGAACAATCAGCAGAGCCGTTTGTAGACTATCCAACCGGAACCAGGTATCAGCCGAGCGAGCACAGCCTGGAATTGGGCCGCGCACATTTACTCGAATTGCTAGCTGCCCTCGAAGCTCAAAAGGGCAAGCTCGAGAAGGTTGCGCTGCGCGACTTTACGATTGTTCCGAAGTAATTAGGGATGCGCGCAATGCATCTGTAGACCCACGGCCCAGCGGCGCTGAAAGCCCTTCCAGTAGCCCGCTTCTCCCGCGCTGAACTTGCCACCAAGGGCTTGGCCCGGAGTGACTGGCCAGGCAGCGTCGACAGCTCGTGGCGCACCAGGGTGCAGATAGGATTTCTTCGATTCGTCGCCTTTGAGATAGACGTCGAGAAAAGCAGTGGCGAAATGCTGGTTGATTGCCAGGATACGATCTTTGCGCCAGACGGGCTCTTCAAAACTTTCTCGCGCGGAGAAGTCGAGGGGGATGTCGGAAGGGGCCGGATTGCCGCCGACATTGTGGCGGGCGTTTTCGTAAACGAGCATGCAGCGCTCGGAGTTGACAGCGCCATCAAAGGCGCGCTTCACACCTTTTTCGTAGCCTGAAATATCATCCTGATCTCCTACGATGAATAGCGAAGGCAGCTTGATCGCAGCGAGGCCCGCATCATCCCAACTGTTCATGGGAGGGGCAGCACCCCAGGGAGCGATTGCAATCACGGCTTTGAGGCCGGAGGGGCGCTTCGAGTCAAACTTTGGGTTGCCTGAAATCCAGGGGTCCATGTATCCTCCCTGGACCATTTGCGCTACCGCGGACTTGGGGCTGTAGCCGGCACCGGCACTTGTCAGCGCACCGTAGCCGCCCATGGAATAACCGACAATCGCGACATTTGAAACATCGATCAGACCCTTGAGGAAGTTGCCAGCTTGAGCAGCTTGTGCGCTGAGGGAGTCAATCGTAAACAACTGGTCTGCGGAACGATTTAGTAGCGTGCTCGGGAAGCCCTTTACTTCGCCAAAGACAGAATCCGTATGATCGATTGCGGCAACCACGTAGCCCTTGGAGGCGAGGTTTTCGGTGAGATAACTGAGGAAGGTTCGAGAGCCCGGGTAGCCGTGGGAGACGACAACGAGAGGGAATTTCTCATCGGCCTTGGGGGCAGCGTCGCGCAGGGCTTTGCCCTGAATCTGAAAGGTGGCTGGGGCGCCGGGACGAGGCGCACGCCCTGCCATGGGGCTTTCGTATACAGTATGCGCCACTTGGCCTGGAGCCAGGTTGGCTGGATACCAGATTTCAATCTTCAACGGTCGGTCATAGGTGGGCGCGAGTTTGGTAGCCGGATCGAAGCGCAGGATGTCTACTTGACCTTTGTGAATCAGTTCAACGGTTCTGACGCCGACGGCGTAGCGGCCTTGCGCAGCTAACTCGGGAGCGTCCACTGCTGGAACGCTGAAGTAGTTGGGCCTTGCGTCCTGGGCAAAGCTGGTCAGGACAAACAGGAAGGGTGCAAAGACCTCGAAAGCGCGCATGTCGCTATGGTCGCACGGCCATTGCTTTAGGGCAGAAGCAGCGGAGTTTCAAATAGATTCTGACGGAAGTAGAAGCGCACGAGACCGTTGACATCGGGCACCTCGCGTTTGCCGGAAGCAAGAAATTCGCCGGCTTGCGTGAGGGTGGCCAAGGCAATCAAAAGAGACGGCGGATCGAGTTGCGCAAAGGCGGCCATGTAGGCATGGGGGTTCTCGGGCAGGGTGGGTGCGGCAGACCTCGCGAGGTCGTGGCGGTAGAGCGACACCAAGTCGTATTCATATGCGGCGCGGATCAACTGACCATTCGCAGGATTGGGCACAAACTGGTCACCGAGCGCGTACTGAAAGAGCACTCGTTTGATCGGATTGCCGAAGAGCGTCGCCTGTTTGAGGAAGGGTGCAAAGGAAGCGGGCGCTGCATCTGCTTCGAGAATGGCGAGACGGTCGAGCACTTCCAGATAGGGTGCAGAGCGGGGATTGACGAGGATTTTTACAGGCTGAAAACGCTCAAGAAACGGATCTGGAAGATCAGCAAACTGAGGATAAGTTGCAGCCATGTATTGTTGCAAGGCGGGGCGTAGCACGGTGCTGTAGCGGGAAGTATCGATTGCGCTGCCGCCTCCGACATTGAGTACTGCTGCATCAATGCCGGGCTCGATCGCCATCAGGATGGTGCCGTACATCGCTCCGAGACTCTGGCCGAGGTACTGGATTTGATTGGGGTCGAGGTCTGAAATTCCGTCGCCATCGAGATCGACGCCCGACTGGATCTCGCGCACCAGCTTCTGGTAATCGAGAGCAGTTTCGCGGAGACAGGTGCTGATGAAATCGGGATTGGCCGGCGAAAGAAGCACGCAGCCCTCTGCACTCTCGATGCGGCCATCGCCATCGAGATCGCGACCACGTCCGGCGGTGGGGACATTCAGATTAGTGCCGTCCATCAGCTCGAAACGCAACTGAGAGGCAGGGCCGAAGCCATGTCCAACTGCATCGATTGACATCACTACCGAGTTCGAAATGAAGGCCGAGGCGAACAGCGTCGGGCCAGAGAATCGTTGATCAAACAGGCCGTGGCCAATTAGTTTTACCGGCCAACCGCCGCGCGGTGCTGCACCGTTTGGCAGCCAGGCGTGCACATCCACCGAATCGCCGCGAGAAGATTGGTAGCGCAAGAAGACGAGCCGTCGCAAGCCAAGCTGCGTGAGAAATGAGATATCAACCGGAAAGCCGGCATCGGTGAGCGGGGCAGCTGGGTCAGCCAGAGTCTGACTCAGCACCTTGAGAGCCTTTACGTCGTTGAGATCGATGGTGCGGGCCAGGACGCGCCGCAGAGAGGCCGCAGGGCCCAGCCGCCGCGAGAGGATTTTGTCCGTAATGTTGCGGGTGTGAAAGCGGGTGGTCGCGACCAGGTCCGCCGATTCTTCTGGCCCTGGAAGGTAAGCAGTACCACGGGTGATGGATCGGCCCGCCATGTCCTTGACGGCAGAAGTGACGACTACCGAATAGTTGCGGTCGTGGTCGAGAGCTTCGTCAGGCTTGGCGTACATCGTGTTGGTTGCCGGGTCCCAG
>JANXLY010000217.1 GCA_025354885.1 Acidobacteriota bacterium
CCCGGATCGCTTCGATCGCTACCCGGGCTTTGAAATTCGGACTGTACTTTTTTCTCGTCGTCGTCATCGACCTCTCCTTGGTTTTTGACTTCGTCGAATCTTAGCTTATTGCCTGGTCTGAATTCCTGGGACCACTATAGAGGACAGTTTTAATCGTCTCGTTAAGGCTATTACTCAGGCTGGCATTGACCTTGGATTGAGTGGTAAAAATGATGCAAGAGATGCATGGCAAAAGTATAGAAATCAGTTGACTCACATGGCATACCCTCAAGCGATAGTTGGCGTGTATGCGGATCAGCCCGTCCCGCGTTCGATAAATCAGGCGAAGAAGTTCATCATGAAAAGACGACTCGCCTTTACCAATGAAGATGGAAAGTTGATCTGTGCGGTTGATCGGTTCTCGTTAGAAGTTGACCGCATCTGCGAATGGTTATGTGAGCGAATCGACGATCCCAGTATCGATGAAGCAAACATCACGCAACTCCACAAATGGCTCCAAATCGATTCGGATGAACTGAGGGATAGCCTTGGAGATGAGGATGCGGTGGAGTGAAGAGCCACACTCCGAATTTCTGCTTAACCGTGGCACGACTGTCCTCGAAGTCACACACCACGGGAGTAATTTTTCACGAAGGGCACTTTGTACGCCTCAATCGCCTCCGACAAATGTCCGCGAGCGATCAAGCTCAACATATTCCTTCGGTGACTTCGGGGGGCGCCTCAAGTGGCTCTTCAGCTTTCGCATCGAAACTTGATGTTCTACGGCGGGCGCTGTCGCAGCAATAGTAACGGTTGTATTGACCGAAATTCGGGCCTCAATGCATGCCCAGCACGACCAAATCAAGCATGGTATATTTATTCATAGTCACTGAATAATTAATCATGTCCAGCTCCAAGTCGCTCCGCGCGGGCATCGTCGGTTTCCGGGGTTATTCCGGCAACGAACTGATCCACATCCTCCACCGCCACCGTTTTGTCACGGGTGTTCCTCTCGAACACCGCTCTGATTCCTCCTCGGCCTCGCCGCTTAGTGGCCAAACCGTCAAAGACCAGGATCTTGCCGTCGTCTTTCTGGCTACTCCCCCAGAGGCATCCATGGAACTCACAGCCGATTTTCTCGCCGCTGGTGCCAAGGTTGTCGATCTATCCGGTGCCTTCCGCCTTCGCACTCCCGAAAACTACGCCCGTTGGTACAAAGAACCTCATACCGCCGCTGCTCTTCTGGCGGAAGCCGCCTACGGTCTGCCCGAGTTCTATCGAAACACGATACAGAATGCACGCCTGGTCTCTAATCCCGGCTGCTACCCCACTGCTGCCAATCTTGCCATCCGGCCCCTCATCAATGCCGGAGCCGTCAATTTGCAAGCTGGCATCATTTGCGATGCCAAGAGCGGAGTTTCCGGCGCTGGACGCAAACCGAGCATGAAAACTTCCTTTTGCGAAGTCACCGAGAATTTCTCCGCCTACTCGCTCCTCGACCATCGCCACGTCCCCGAAGTCCTCCAAAATTCCAATCTCGAAGAATCACAGTTCAGCTTCTCGGCCCAATTGATCCCCATTGATCGGGGCATCCTCGAAACCATCTACTTCCGAACTCCAACTTTGGATTTCAATACAGACCGCATCTACCAGATCTACCAGGATGCCTATGCGAACGAGCGCTTCGTTCGAATTCATTCCCCCGGCAAAGTGCCCGATCTCCACTCCGTTCGCCGTACCAACTATTGCGATATTGGTTTCTCACAGCAGCCCGACGGCCGCACGGTTGTCGTCTCGGCAATCGACAATCTGGTCAAGGGTGCCGCCGGCCAAGCGGTCCAGAACATGAATCTGATCCTCGGTTTTCCTGAAGTAGAGGGCCTCTAACTCCATGAAAATAATGGTAAAACTGGGCGGAACTCTCCTCGACGACCCTGCCTCCCGTGCCAGCCTCGCTACCCAGTTGGCAGCCCTCAACAGAACGAACCCAAACACTGCTGTAGTCCACGGCGGCGGCAAGCAAATGACTCGTTTTCTCGAAGAGCGCGGCATCGCCTCGAACTTCGTAGACGGCCTCAGGGTTTCCAGCTCCGAAGTCATGGACGCCGTTTTGAAGGTTTTTGCCGGTACGGTGAACCACGAACTGGTCGCCGCTTTGGTTGCCGCCGGTCTCGACGCCGTTGGCCTCAGTGGCATCGATTGTGCCCTCACAGAATGCGTCGTCGTCAATCCTGCCCTCGGGCAGGTCGGTCGGCCCGTGCGCGCCAATGTGCGAATTCTCGATACCCTCTGCAAAGATCACTTCCTCCCCGTCATTGCCTGCGTAGGCGGCGACCGCGCTGGAAATGTCTATAACGTCAACGCCGACCAGATGGCTACCAGCCTCGCCAGCGCCTGGCGAGCCAACCGCCTCCTCTTCCTTACCGACGTCGAAGGCGTCCGTGGCGCTGATGGCCAGCGCATTCCGGTCCTCCGACAGAACGAAGCCAAACAGCTCATCGACACCGGCATCGCCACCGGAGGCATGCTCGCCAAGCTCCGAGCCGCTCAATTCGCTCTCGAAAATGGAGTCGGCGAAGTCCGCATCGTCGACGGTGCAACCCCGGATGTTCTAGCCCGCGTTCAGTCTGGAGAAGCCCTTGGTACCACCTTCCTCCTCTAAATCAGTTCGAAAAGCCAGGATGAGCGATATCCCCGCCATCCTCGCCTTAATTAACGGTTACGCAGCAAATGAAATCATGTTGCCAAGAACCGAATTCGAATTATCTGAATTCATTCGTGATTTTACGGTCATTTATGACAGCGATTCTCTCATTGGTTGTGCAGCCCTCCACTTTTATGGCCCTACTATCGCTGAACTTCGCTCCTTGGCAGTCGATCCCGCAGCTAAGGGGACTGGTGCGGGCAGGCTCCTCATGGAGGCTATCGATAACGAAGCCAAAGCCTTCGACCTTCAGGCGCTCTTCGCCTTCACCTATGTCCCCGACTTCTTCGCAAAAATGGGATATTCCCTTGTAGACCGCAACGAACTACCTCTAAAAGCCTGGAAGGACTGTCTCCGCTGCCCCAAATTCCAGGCTTGTGACGAGATCGCTGTCCTCAAACAATTCAAACCCACCAAGCCAAGCCGACTCCCCAGTGAGCCATTTCGCCTTTTCTCCGCCGATTCTACCCCCAGGATCGCCTCTTAGGCGATCCCCTTAGCCTTGCTAAGGGTTAGCAGTTCAAAAAAATCAACTCGCGAAAAATAAAATGAGAGTTTTCTCTTGCTATGAGTACTAGAACTAGTATAATCGGGTTGTAATTGTGGCCGATTCCAAAGGCCAGTAGCCCCGAATCAGGAGACCGTTGCCATGCGGGCGCAAACTGTAGACATTATCGAATCTTCCGGGCGCATATTATGCTGCTCCATTTTCCGGCCTTGTGGAAAGAAACTGCTTTCTAAAGGGCACATCCTTAGCGAAGAAGATGTTCGTCTCCTCACGACAGAAGGAATGTCACAGGTTTGGGTTACCCAACTTGAAGAAGGTGAAGTCTCCGAAGACCAAGCTGTTCTCACCGTTGGCCGCGAAGTCGGCTGTGGCTGTCTCGAAGTCCGCCCTGCTCCCGGCGGTCGAGTGAACCTCTTTGCAACAGAAGATTGTTGCGTTCTGATCGACGATGACTTGCTGAAGCAAATCAATTGTACAGCCAGCGTTGTCATTGCCACGTTGCCCAATTTCAGCTACGCTCAAGCCAATCAGCGAATCGCGACCATCAAAAGCACCCCTTTCGCCGTCGCTCAATCGCAACTTGAAGCCATTATCAACATCCTCAAAGAGCGTGGCGCCATCCTGCAGGCTCGGCCCATTCGCAAACCTACCGTCGGAGTACTGTATTCCGACCCAATCAGTGGTGATCGTGGTCGAGGCTTGTTTGAAGGCATCGTCCGCCAGCGTCTGGAGCGATATGGAACCAGCAGCACCTTTGCCTTGGCGTGCCTTGAAGATGAAGAAGAGGTCACGCGCGGTCTCCACCACCTTGTCAGAACAAAGCCAACGATGATCTTGGTGGCATCCACCACCGCGCCAGCAGGTCCCGAAGACGTCATCGGGCGCGCCATTGCCCGCCTTGGCTGCCACATTGAACGCTTCCTCGCCCCGGTAGAGCCCGGCAATCTGCTGCTTCTCGCATACAAAGACGACATCCCCATCATCTCCGCCCCTGGATGCCATCGATCCGCGAAACCCAATGTGGTCGATCTTCTCATCCCCCCAGCCCTTGCAAAGTACCGCATCAGCGGCTGGGAAGTAGCCTGTCTTGGGCACGGCGGTTTGCTCGGCTAACCCTCCTCCTCCATTTAGTTAGCCGAGCCGCTGCCGGAGAAACTTGGCTCCCTCCCACGCGATATCCGCTGGCGAGGGGGCCAAATCTCTCCAGATACAAGCCGCCGCTGCAATCTCTTTGATATTGAAACCAAAGCTCTCAATCACACACCACCCGTCATAGCCCGCTGTCTCAAGCCCGGCAAACAAACCAACCCAATCCACGTGACCACTTCCGGGCGCACCACGGTCGTTCTCGCAAGTATGCACATGGAACAAGCTCTTCCCCAAGCCCGCTACAGCATCGCCGATCCGTTTTTCCTCAATATTGGCGTGAAAGCTATCAAACAAGATCCCTACATGGCTTGAACCAACCTCTTGGCAGAGTGACAATGCATCCGCACTCGTATTGAGGAAATAGGTCTCGAAGCGGTTCAACGGCTCTACCGCCATCCGAAGCCCAGCCGCCTCAAAATAAGGTGCCACAATCTGAAAACCTTCAACCACGCGCTTCCACTCGTCCGGCGTCCGGCGTCTTCCGGGCAGGTATCCGACCGGCGTACAAAACGGTCCCACCAGCGTCTCTGCCCCAATCGAAACAGCTGCATCGCAGGCGCGTTTCAAAAAGTCTCTAGCCTTTCCCGCATTGTCGCCCGCTAGCGACAAGTCTCCGGTAAAGGCCGTACACATCACCAGTTCCAAGCCCTGATCGGCCGCCCCCTTGCGGATCTCAGCCGCTGGAAAATCATCAAAATCGAATCGCGCTATTTCCACTCCATCAAAGCCATGAGCCTTGATTTCGGGAAACAGCGCGATGTGCTCCAGTTCAAACCTTGCGGTCCAGATGAGTGTATTTACGCCAAGCTTCACACGCCGATTCTATTACTTCTTTGGGCCAACCCCCGAGTTGCCACCCGGAATTAAGTCGCCGCTGATCTGTACGCCCTTGCTCGGCTTCACTCGCAGCAGAATCGCTTCGGGTGCAGCATACAGGTTTTGCTGCGGGCTGCGCGTCTCAATAATGCCGGCAACATAGATTACTTGTTCCAGTCCTTCACTGTCAGGAAGAGCCTCAAGTGTAAAGCCGCGCTTGGTCTCGTCCTCATTGATTAGAACCCCGTTGAGGCCAACATCCATCACTCGTACTGATGGCGGCAGGTTCAACACAGAGACCGGCACCCGCCCTTTGAAGCCGTTCTGCCGTGCGATCGTCAGGTTCACATCCCCAGTGCCACCGGCTTCAATCTCAACCACCTTGGTAATGGCCGAGATCGTAATGTCCGGCTGCGGCATGATTGAGAGCAGCTTCAAGCTATCTTCCTGGTTCGCATAGCGCACCAGTTGATTGCCACTATTCACCACCGCCCTTCCAGAGATCTGGATCGGGAAGGCTTTACCTGTGAGCTCCGTCAACGTGGCATCACTCTTCAGCAGGATGGTCGCAAAGACCTGTCCAGGAGGAATCAACGCTGGTGTTGCGGTCACACCTTTGGGCAAGCCCTCAACGCTGAGTGCAATCGGGCCATCGAAACCATCCGTGCGGAATGCCTGCATCGTGATTGGCACCGCGCTGCCAGGAGGCAAACTAGGGTTCCGCGGGTTCATTGTAAGCCGGAACTCAGGCTCGGCCCGTCGTGCGGTCAGACGATAAGCCTGTGGCTTTGCCAGTGTGCCACGCACATCGCGAAGGGCCAATTGATATTCGCCATCGGCGGGAGCAGTAAAGTGCAAAAGCGAATCCTTGCTGTAGCCCGGGCCACCGTCATCATTGCGATAGTACAGACGCAAGAGTGGCAATCCGTTCGGCGTGAACTTAGAACCCGCAGGGTGAATCTGAGCCTTATAGATGCTGCCGTCGATGGCATGGGCCTCTGCTGTTGTATCGAGATAAGTGATGCGCTGCCCATTGAAATTTTCGAAGATCATGTCGTCATCCGGCCCTTTGGGCATCGCGCTGACCTTGATCACTTCGCCGCCCAGCATCATGTAGTCGCCTACCTTGATGGCATTCCAGGAATTGATTCGAATGCCTCGGGCTGCGCTGTCGTGATCTCGCAGAACCGTTGTCGTCTCCCACTCCGGACGCACTACAGCGCGTTCAATCGACTTCCCATTTGCGTCGAGCACTTCAAGGAAGGAATCGACATCACTGCCTGCCCGGCGTGCATTCACTTCGAACACAAGTTCTTCGCCGCGCTTCGCCTTAAAGCTGAATCTCGCATTCTTGCCCAGCCTGCCATTCACCGTAGTCGGCACTACAAGTACATTGACTCCCTCGTGCGCCTCCAACTCCGGATGCTGGCCCAACTCAAGTCGGACCTCGTTGAAAGCAGTGCCAGTGGATAACACCGGCCTTGCAATCACTCCAAAGGCATCGCGCTCACTGGGCACACCTTTCACTTCCATTTTGGCATTGCCTACATGCAATCCTTCGATAGTCACCATGGCTGTCTTGCCTTGCTGCAAGCCGAGCGGATACACGCCTGTCACTACCGGAAACTGGCCCGCCTTCAGGCGGTAGAAATGGCTGGCCCGCCCGCTCTGCTGGTAATCGGTAATTTGCAGATAGTAATAGCCGGCCTTCTCAAATCGGTGCGCAAAGGCCTTGACGCTATCGGGGCCATCTTGTCCAAACTCGGCGAGAACACTCTGGTCTTCACGCAAGATTTTCACCACCGGCTGCAGCGTGCTACCCAGCATCGGCGCGCCGTTCTCAAACACTACTTCCTGTCCGGCCCGCACCTGGATCTTGTAATTATCAACATCACCATTGCGGCTGATCACGCCGGTGAAGATGGCTGGAAGATACACTTCGATCGCATTCTCAATGCTGTCGTTTGGCTCGATGTCTGCGGCTTCGCCAAAAAAAGGCTCAACTAAAAAGGTGCCAACGGGACTTGTGCCAAGCGGCGTCAGCAGCCGAAAGTTGATCGGGCCTACCTTCGCTTCAGTGCTCACATCAATTTCGACAGTCACCTGATTGCGTGGCGGTAAGGGGCCGAGGTCGATGGACGAAACCGTCCCGTTGGCTCCAAGCCGTACATCGGATAGATCGGGCAACTCTTTGATGCGCAGGATCTTGCCCGTCACACCTTTTTCGCTGAAGTAAATGGCCGAGGTCTTTGCCAGATTGAAGCCTTCAATGTCCATCTCCACGGTCATTCCGCGAGCAATCCCTTGAGGGGCAACGCGGGAAATTGTAGGAGGTGTAATGCGGGTTCCGGTAGGCCAGTCTTCCGCCTTCTGGGCCAACGACAGGCTCGCAGTCAAAATACTAATGGTGATCAGCTTCTTCATGGCTTTACCTCAGTCACAGTCAGTGTTCCATTCAATCGGCCCAGCGCCAGGCGCGAGCCATCCGGTGAATATTCCATCGCGTAGCTCCAGTCTGGTTGGCCACCGATCATCTTGAGTTCTTTCAAATCCGAGGCGCGAAACAGCTTCAGGCTGCGGTCAGCCGAGCTCGTCAACAGAGTCTTGCCGTCACGGCTCCAGACGATCCGCAATATTGCATCCTCATGGGCAATCATTGAACTCTTCAGTGTTGCGCCTTTGTCTTCGAGCGACCACACACGGATGGTTTTGTCCTGACCAGCCGCAGCAATCCACTTGCCATCAGGGGAGATGGCAACACTGTTCACGCCATCGGTAGGTTCGCTCATTGTAAACAGACGCTCGCCTGTTTCCGGGTTCCAAACCTTGATCGAGCGGTCTGCCGCACCGCTCACCAGACGCTTGCCGTCGGGACTAAAGTCGAGCGAGTAGATCGCATCTATATGGTCCTTGAGGGTACGAATCTCTTTGCCGGTCGAAGCATCCCAAAGCTTGATGAGCTTGTCATAGCTTGAAGTCGCGATGGTCTTGCCGTCAGGAGAAATCGCCAGACCATAAATGCAGTCGGAGTGCCCACTGACTGTTGCCTGCAAGGTGCCATCGGCCGTCCATATTTTCACTTCGCCCTTGCGCCCCGGTACACCGCCGGCGGCTGCGAGGATTGCTCCGTCTTTGCTCCATGCGAGAGCCCGCACCGCATCTGCATGTCCGGGCAGCCTGCCCGTTTCTGTCTGCCCTTCAGCATCCATCAGGCGTACATTCTGATAACCACCGATCGCAATGGCCTTGCCATCAGGGCGCCAGGCTAGTGAATAGATCTGAGAGGCAGGAGCTGGAGTTGAGGCGGGCGCTCCCTCATCGATCCACTCACGAACCGTTTCGGTCTCAGATTCCGGCATCGTTTCATTAGAAAACGGCATCCGCCCTATCTCGGGCGCCTTGCCGATCATGCTCAGGTAGAGCGTGCTTTCTTTCGACTTGCCCGGCACCAGGATCGGTCCGCTGTTGCCGCCACGCTGCAAGCCTTCCCAGGTCTCAAGGTTGAGCGAGCCCATGGTTGCTGTTGCAGAATGACACCCCACGCAACGCTTTTCCAGGATCGGTTGTATGTCGCGGACAAAGCTCAAACGCCCAGCGTCTGCCGCACACAGCGGCCCACACAACAAGATTGCCAACCACTGCTTTCTCATTGGTTGAACAAGAACTCCTTGCTCGTCAGCAGTGCCCACATCAGATCTTCTGCCCCTTGGCGGCGCGACTGCAACACGGCATCTGCCGTACCTTTGTCGATGCGTGAAGCCTTGAGCAGTTCCACTGCCCGTTGCTTCTCACCCTCACTCGGAAAGCGACCAAACGCTGACAAGTACACCTGTTCGATCATCCGCGCATCGCTCAAGCCGAGCTTCAGAAACAGGCTCACGTAGCCGTCCTTTACCATCAACTTGCGGTTGAGTGTTTCGCCATTGATCACGTGCAAGGCCTGGGCAATGCTGGGGTCGCTTGACCGCTCGCCAGCATCACAGATCACTCGCTTGGGCCGGCCAAATACGTTGAGGAATTCGCTCTTCACCTGCACATCGGGCAACTGCATCGCACGCGTGCCAAGCATGTAGCCATCAAAGGCGGTGGGCACACCTGTCACCTGGCTCATGGCATCAAGCAGCGCCTCGGCAGGCAAGCGTTTGAGGATGTAATGGCTGTAGTATTTGCCGTCGCTCTGGTTGGATGCATTGGGCTCACTCGACAGTTGATAGGCCGATGAATTCATGATGGTCCGGATCAGCCGCTTCACGTCAAAATCGGTCGTGAAGTCTTTCACAAGGGCCGCAAACAATTCTTCGTTTGATGCCGGATTCGTGGCCCTCACATCGTCGATCGGGTTGGTCAGGCCGCGGCCCATAAAGTTACCCCACACGCGATTTACCAGGTTGCGGGCGAAGAATTCGTTCTTCGGCGAGGTGAGCCATTTGGCGAAATGCACACGACGATCCTCGGTGCTCTCAAGGCTCATCGGCTCCCCGTCGAGCGGCGTGGGGTTGAGCGGCCTGAGCAGGCGCGGGTGCATTACATCCCCACTTGTGCGGGCAAATACAACCGTCTCGCCCATGGTGTTGCCGTTCTTCAGGCCAACACGGGAAAACAGATTCACCATCTGGAAATACTGCTTCTGGGTCCACTTCTCGAGCGGGTGATTGTGGCAGCGGGCGCAGGTGAGACGCTGTCCGAGAAAGGCCTGGGTCAGGTTTTCGGTGAGTTCGATCGGATCCTTATGCAGTACAAAATAATTCAGCGCGCCGTTCTGGCGGGTGCTGCCGCTGGAGGTGATGATCTCGTTGGCAAACGCGTCCCAGCGCTTGTTGTCTTTGACACTTTCGCGGATCCAGTTGTAGAAACTCTGCATGCCGACGGCACCCAGCTTGCGGGAGCTCACGAGCATCAGGTCGCTCCACTTGTAGGCCCAGTAGTCGGTGAATTCTTCTTTGTTCAGGATGTATTCGATCAGCTTCTCGCGCTTGTTCGGGCTTTTATCGGCGAGGAAGTTTTCTACTTCTTCTGCTGTGGGCAAAGCACCTGCGGCATCGAGAAAGGCACGTCGAATGAACATGTCGTCGGGGGCTACCGGAGAAGGCTCGATTTTGAGGCTCTTCAGCTTGGCCACCACCAGGTCGTCGATGTAGTTGCGGCTCGGAAGCTTCGAGAATTTCTCAGCTGCCACTTCGTTTTCAAAGGGCACTGCGAGCCTTGTATAAAGTACCTTGCTTGAGTACCAGACCGTGATTGCAGACTCGCCCTGTCCGAGCATCTTCACTCGTCCTGTGGCGTCGTCCACTTGCGCTACGCCTTCGTCATTAGAGGTGTATTTGGCCCAGCGCGTCACATCTTCCAAACGGCCATCGCTATACTTGGCACGCACCACCAACTGCTGCTCAGCACCGTTTTTGAGCACGGCGCTCTTCGGGAATACTTCAAGGCCAAGCACTTCTACGTCGGTGGATGCAGGTGGCTGAGCACCGGCTTCAATCCACTCGCGGATCACGCGATACTCGAGCGAATTCTTCTTGAGCAATTGTCCACCGCCGTGAGGCATGCTGAACGAAGCCTTCTGCAGCACAAGGCTCTTTTCGGGATCGGCAAGCAACACGCGGCGGCCCTGGCTCTGGCGAGTCAATACGTCGTAGTCGACTTCCGGGTCATAGCCTTTGAGTGTCAGCTTGAAGCCGTTCTTTCCAGCTAGTGCGCCGTGGCAAGAACCCTGGTTGCAACCACGCTTGCTCATTACCGGCACCACATGCTCACGAAAAGCCCAAGCAAACGGCTTGGTGTAGCCATTGACGCTGACCTTCAGAGCGGCGCTCGCTTCGCCATTCTTTGCGGTGATGATCGCTTCGCCGTCGGCCTTGGGTGATACGAGGCCGGCGGCATCAACTTCAACGATGGCCGGATTCGACGAAGTCCATTGCGCGATGCGCGTCCAATCTTCACCCAGCCCATCGACGCTCGCCTGAGCGAGCAACTGTTGGCGGCTCTCGCGCGAGTTGAGCGTAACGCTCTGCGGATACAGACTGAGCTTTGCCGGCGCGGCCCAGAGGCCTGCTGCCAACAGCGTTCCAAATACGAATCGCTTCATGTGTTTCTTATCCCAGGAGTTGTTGTATCGGTTCGACGCCGCGCTCGACGATCGGAATCGGTCGGCCTTGCGCGCCAGGTAGTTCGAGATGGAGATCGATGCCCAGGCCCTTGTAAATGGTGGCTGCCACTTCTGCAGGCGTTGTTGGCCGGTCTTTCGGATAGGCACCGATTTCGTCAGACGCGCCGACGATCGTTCCATTCTTGAGCGGCCCACCGCCCATCAGAATGCTCCAGCATTGGGGCCAGTGATCGCGGCCTCCGGCGGGGTTGATCTTCGGCGTACGGCCAAATTCGCCGCAAGCGACAACCATGGTATTTGCCAGCAGTCCACGCTCGCTCAATTCCTCAAGCAAGGATGCGTAGGCATTGTCAAACATGGGCCCAACCAGATCCTTGTAGCAACTGATCGGCGAAAAGGGTTTCGAGCCATGAATGTCCCAGGTGATCTCGTCGAAAACGGTTTCGAACATGTTCACGGTGACGAAACGAACGCCAGCTTCCACCATGCGGCGAGCCAACAGACAGCTCTGGCCAAATCGATTCAGACCATACTTCTCGCGAACGGCTTCCGGCTCACGATGCAGTTCAAACGCTTCGCGGGCCTTCTGGCTCGACATCAACGTGTAGGCCTGATGGAAAGTGTTGTCCATGAGCCGCGCGTCCTGCGAAGTCTCAAAGCGATTCACTGCCTTGTCTACTGCCTCGCGCCAGTTGCGGCGGCGATCAACGCGTAGAGCGGAGAGATAGTCGGGCGGCAGCATGTCGGGCACACGGAAGTTGGGATCGCTCGGGTCAGCGTTCAAGACGAAGGGGTCGAAGGTCTTGCCTAGAAAACCGGCACTCTGGCCATGCGGCATGTTGCCACCGGTGTTGCCGATAGGGCGGGGCAGTAGCACGTGCGCGGGCACGTCGCCCTTGGGGCCCTTCAACTTATTCAATACGCAACCAATGTGCGGATGCTCGACACCCCCTTGAAACAGGCGGCCTGTCTGCATCATCTGATGTCCTGTGTCGTGCACAGCGGCGGCTGTGTGGTTCATGCCTCGGACAATCGAATACTTGTCAGCATGCTTCGCCATACGCGGGAAATTTTCGCTAATCTCAATGCCGGGCACATTCGTTTTGATGGACTTGAATGGGCCGCGGATCTCGGTCGGAGCATTCGGCTTCATGTCCCAGGTGTCGAGTTGGCTAGGAGCCCCAACCAGCATCAGGAAGATGCAATTGACATCCGTCTTCGATTGATCGACGGCACCCAGAGCCTTGAGCGCCGAGAACTGTGTCATGCCCAGCCCGAGGGTCGATAGAGCACCCGCGTGGAGGAAGTCACGCCGCCGCGTACCATCGCAAAATTCAGCCGCTTTGTCTGCATCGAAACGAAACATGGACACACTACTCCAAATTAGGATTTGTCCATATCGTATCGCTGTTACGACTTTCGCGCCAGCGGGTAGGGAAGTTACAATCGTTGCTATGGCCATGATTCGTCCCTTTCATATTGCATTTCCCGTTCATGATTTAGTGCTTGCCCGCGAGTTCTATGGCGGCTTGCTGGGATGTCCTGAAGGGCGGTCTTCTGAGGAGTGGATCGACTTCGATCTGTATGGGCATCAGATTGTCGCTCATAGGAAGCCAGGGCATACGGGCGAATTGCATCACAACGCAGTGGATAGCCATGCTGTTCCCGTGCCGCACTTTGGCGTGATCCTCGAAAAGGAACAGTGGCAGCAACTGGCAGACCGCTTGAAGGCTGCCGGGACCTCATTCATCATCGAACCGTACATTCGCTTTGAAGGGCAGGTCGGCGAACAGGCGACGATGTTCTTTCTCGATCCTTCAGGGAACGCGCTTGAGTTCAAGGCCTTTGCGGACTTGTCCCAGTTGTTTGCGAAGTAGTTCATGCTGCGGAGAGCTCTCTTTCGGCTGCATTTGATTTTAGGGATTGTGCTTGGTGTTTATGCGGTTGTGATTGGGTTGACTGGTTCTGTGCTTGTGTACCGGGAAGAGTTTGCGGCGCTGGAGAGGCCTTATCTCTATCAGCCAGTTTCTGAAATCCGAGTGACGCCCGATGAGGCATTGGCGACGGTGCAAAAAGCGTATCCCGGTTGGCGGGTGCTGACGCTCACGGGGCCCGATCTCGAGACCGGTGCGTGGATGGCCTACCTGCTGGGCAAAGGAGATTCGAGGCAGGTTTATGTGGATGCGGCGAGTGGTGGTTTGCGCGGAGACTCGCAACGCAAGGACGGTTGGCTGAACCCGATCGAACAACTTCACTTCAACCTGATGAGTGGGCGGACAGGCAGGCTGGTGAACGGATATTGCGCGCTGGCGCTGGTACTGCTGGCGCTGAGCGGCGTCGCGCTTTGGCGGCCACAGCTTTCTCGTTTGCGCTGGACCGCCCGCAACCTGCATGTCAACCTAGGCCTCGTATCGATGGTGTTCCTCGTGATCATGGGTATCACCGGTGGCTATTTCACGTGGTTTCAACCTTATGTGAATGCGGTGAGGATGCTGCTGCCGGCGCGGATTCAGCCTGCGCTGCCTGCCGTTGCAGTGAGCGGTCCGCGGAAGAGTCTGGCGGAACTGGCTTCTGCCGCAGAGAAGGCGGTTCCCGACGCCAAAGTGTTTCGCATCCAGCTCGGGTCCGGACCGAAGGAAGCTTTCAAAATCTCAATGCGGCACGGGACGCAAGGCGAGTTTCAGTTGGTGAGCCATGTCTCGCTCAACCCCTACACGCTCGAAGTGATGCGGCTGGAAAGACTGGAAGATCGTCAAGCTGGAGACCGGCTGATCGGCAACTTCAGTGCCGTGCACTTTGGCGTTTGGGGCGGACGTTTGGGCAGGGTGTTGTGGGCTATTTTGGGGCTGAGTTTGCCCGCACTCTTTATTACGTCTTTTTCGTTGTGGTGGCGGCGTTTGCGCCAAAGAGGCCTAGTGGGGCTTTGGAACTGAAGCCAGGAAACACGCGTGCCAGTTCCTGCTGACCAAGGTGTTGCGTCACCACTTCGCCGAGCACTTCACGGAAGTCGGTTGTCACATCGAGGTCGCGTCCCTCGTAGAGTTGTTCGCGTTCGAGGCCTGGCCAGCGGCCATAAACTTTGCCGCCTGCAAGCTGCCCGCCCATCGTAAACATGACGTTCGCGTGGCCATGGTCTGTGCCGCGATTGCCGTTCTCGCGGGCAGTGCGGCCAAACTCACTCATACTCACCAGCACCACGTCTTCCATGCGTGTACCCAGATCCTGATAGAAGGCCGCCAGGCTGTCGCCGAATTCGCGCAGTAAATTTGCAAGTGGCCCAAGCAGCGCAGTTGCTCCGACTTCGTTCACATGGTGATCCCAGCCGCCGAGGTCGGCGAATGCCACTTCGAGACCCGCATCGGCTTTGATCATTTGGGCAATCTGTTTCAGGCTCGTGCCCAGGCGGCCATTGGGATACACCGCGCCATTCTCGGGTTTGTAATCCACCTTGCGCAAAGCTTCGAGCAGCCGGATCGCTTCAAAGGTATCCCTACCTGTGCCCTTCATTTGCGTATCGAGGCTGGCCGCATAACGGGACATGTAATCCTCGCCCGCCATCTTGTCGCGCACCTGAAAATCCTTCACGCTATTTAGCGCGACGGCAGCGTTCGTGCCCCGCAAAGTCCTGGCCAGCACTGGTCCAAGTGACACAGCCCGGATGGGGGATCTATCCGCTTCTTTCGATAGCGTGCGATTGAGCCATCCATCGCGAGTTGCTTTCAAACCCGGCGTGCCGCTCTCCATATAGTCCTGTGCATCAAAATGACTGCGGGTTGGATCCGGACTGCCGCAAGCATGTACGATCGCCAGCTTCTTCTCGTCAAAGATCGGCTTAAGAGCTTTCAGATTGGGATTGAGTCCGAAGAATCCATCGAGATCGATCGTTGTATTTTCGCTGCTTCCTGGTTTGGGGATCGCGATGCCCGGGCGGCCAGCATAGTAAGCATTCTCTGCATGTGGCACCACAATGTTCAACCCGTCCGCTGCCCCGCGCTGAAAGATTGCCACTAGAATCTTCTTGCGACCTGTGGTGCCAGCCACGGCTCGCTCAAGCCAGACGGGTGAAGTGCCGATGCCAAACATCGCGACCCCGGAATTGCGCAAAAATGCTCTTCTTGTTGCCATGATATTTTCCCTATCGGCGCTGCCAATCAGGCGCACCTGTGTTGCGGGCCTGCTCTGCGTAGCGGTCCTTGTCGATCTTGATGCCGCCGATCTTGTTGCTGCTCAGTGCCACGGCAAAGTTCATTCTTGCGAGAAGGCCGGCGGAGCTCACCCACTCTTCGCCATTGTTCGAATAGCCGGTTGGTTCCGCCTTTCGGTAAAGCGGCTGTCCCATGTTGGCGATGGCTTGAGCGGCAGGCTGAGCATTATCCATCGACGCGCCGCTAGCCCGCAAGGCACCGGCAACCATCTCAAGAGGACTCTTCATCTTCACCTTGTAAGCACCTGCGCTCAAGAATTCCTGACTGCTCAGCATCACTCGCAGGACTGCTTTCAAATCGCCATCGCTCTTGAGAAAGCTGGCGGCCATGCGATCCACTAACGACTGCGGCGGCTCGTCGGCAACAAAGCGCTGTGCGAGCTTGCGGGAAATGAACTTTGCCGTCGATGGATGAGACGCCAGGATTTCGAGGACCTTCTGGCCGTCCTCAACGCCTCCGCCTGCCGGAATCGTCACCCCTAAAACAATCTTTTCTCCCTTGTCGTGTACACGCTCGACGAAACGGAATTTACCGCCGCGATTTGGCTCTTCGATGGTCCAGCCGGTAAAACAGCGGGCTACTTCTTGCACGTCTTTCTGCGTATAACCGCCATCGACGCCGAGGGTATGCAGTTCCATCAATTCGCGTGCGTAGTTTTCATTCAATCCGCGTGCCCTTGCTTTGGGGGCGGCGCGCTTGATCTTGTCTCCTGCCTCGTTGCTAACGCTGGTCCAGTTGTCGAGATAGAAAAGCATTGCGGGGCTCGCGGCCGTTGCCCGCAGCATGTCCTTGAAGTGGCCCAACACATGAGGGCGGATGGCGTCGCGCTCATAGGCTGTGGTCAGCCATTTGTCTGCGCCTTTTTCGAGATAGATGTTGAAATGGTTGAACCAGAAATCAGCCAGCACCTCATTGAGTTGCCGTTCACTCAGGACGGCGCGATAAATTTTCGCCTCTGTCAGTTCGCCCGCTACGGCCTGTTGCGGTGCGGTTTTGCGCAGTACCTCGCTGCGCTCTTCGGTGGTCATCGATCCAACGCGACGGCGCAGGCGCTCTTCGATTCCTTTTTTTGCGACCTCTTCTTCCTCTTCGCCCTTGGTCTTTTTGCGTTCAATCCGGGACTTGTAACGTTCGCTGAGACGCTCATATACTGCGCGCAGCTCGGGGTCTTCTGGCATGTTCATTCGCCCCGATGCAACGGCTGTAAGCACTTGAGGCGTTGGGTATTGAGTGACGAGGTCTTCGGTAGAAAGCGTTAGAGTGCGCATGGCTGCCAGCTTCGCTTCGAGCGCCGGGTTTTCAGCAATGGACGAGGGATTGAGCTGATGCTCGATCCATTTTTTGACCCCCATTCGGGACACAGCTTCGAAATCGCCGGGCTTAGCCCCAAAGCTGAGGCGGCTAATGGCGTGTTCTACCTGCTGCTGTTTGTTTAGCTTCTGGCGAAACTTTGCCGCAGTGTCCAAAGCCTTTTTGGCGGCCAGCGGGCCAAGCGAAAGGACTAACCCTGCGATCACCAGCCTGAATGTCTTTGTTTGCAATCTACGCTCGAAGTTCATACCCGTCAATTCCTGTATTATGAAACTCAACTCAACTGGAGAAGTTTCGGGCACTGCCCACACCAGATAAACTAGAGTAGTGCTCCTAGGGCACTGAAGCGATCACCTTAGTGTTCTTAGGGACAGCTATAAGGTTTCTTGGCTATTCGGTCGATTGTTTTTCGAAGATGCCAATAAAGGCAGCGGCATTGCTTGAACCGTATCACTCCACGCGATGTGCTCAATCCGTTGATCGAGGCCAGGGCTTCAAGGATCGAAGACCCGGTTGCAAAGCTGCGCTTTTTGCGCGAAACGGAGAAGCGGGTCGGACGAGTGGAGACGGTACTGGCGCGGCCGCAATATTGGTGGGTACGTAACAAGAAATTCTGGGTGATGGTTGTATTCATGCTGGTGATACCGACATACTCTTACTTCCGCTCGGCAGCGCCACTTGTGCCGACAGCGGGGTTGTCTGCGAGCGGTCCCAGCCCGATGGGGAAATTCATTCGGGAAGCTCCACTTGAGAAAGTTTGGCTGCTTGAGACCAAAAGCGGGGTGGAGACCTGGTCGAACGGCCTGCATGTCGAAACACGCCTGACGGTAGAGAACCGGCCCAAAGAGTATTACGTCTGGAATCGCAACAACCCGAACTCCTCGATGACTCAACTGCCCGAGAAGATGCCAGCAGGTATAGTTTTTCATACGACGGAAAGCACTATGGAAGAGCTCGAAGAGCACAGGACCCGGCGGCTGAAGCTTCTCGGGGAAGCGTTGCTGCAATACGCACGAAAAGAAAAGGCTTATCACTACATGATCGATCGCTTTGGGCGAGTCTTCCGCATCGTCCGTGAATCGGATGCGGCCAATCATGCGGGCAAGTCGATCTGGGCCGACGGGAAATGGGCCTATATCAACTTGAACGATTCTTTTCTGGCGATTTCGTTTGAAAGCGAGAGCCGCCCCGGTGACGAAATGCCAGTGATTTCCGAGGCCCAGATCAATTCAGGCAGGATGCTCACCCGAATGCTGCGTGCCCGCTATAGTATCGCTGCCGCAAACTGTGTAACCCACGCGCAGGTCTCGATCAATTCGAGCAATTTCCAGATCGGATACCACACCGACTGGGCAGGGAATTTCCCCTTTGAAGCCGTAGGCTTGCCTGACAATTACGCACTACCCCTTGCCAGCCTTCATCTTTTCGGCTTTAATTACGACGGTACCTTTTTTGCCGCCACCGGTGCGCGCATGTGGAAAGGTGTAGTCACTAGTGAAGATATGCTCCGCGAACGAGCCAAGCAAGATTCCATTTCCGTGGCGCAACTCCGAACCCAGTTGCGCAACCAATACCGCCGACTGAGTGCGTTGCTGCCAGACCGCAGCACTCCGACAGAAGGCAACCCAGATTCCAATTCGAGCAAAGCTCGCGAGGTGAACCAATGAAAAACTCCAACCACACTCCAGCCATCGGACTCGACGTCGGCACAAGCCGCATCGTAGCCGCCATGCGGAACAGTGATGACTTCCAATATAAGAGCCAACTCAACGCATTTGTAACTGTGCCCTGGTCGAAGATGACCGAGGCATCGCTCAAGCGCGAGGGGGTTCCATTTGTTGTTCACGCCGGAAGCGGCGGCGACAAAAGCATCATCGTCCCTGGCAACGAGAGTTCGCGTTTTGCAGACCTGCTTCAGACAGAGTCGCGCCGCCCGATGAATCGTGGCATACTCAATCCCTCCGAGCCTGAAAATGCAGCCATGCTCAAGCAGTTGATTGATAATCTCACCGAAGGCGAACGCCGTAACGGGTTGCCGGTTTTCTACAGTGTCCCGGCGGCTCCGCTTGGCGCTGAAGAGAATCTCACCTATCATGACGCTACGATTGCCCAGATCCTGCGTGAGTTGAATTGCGAGCCTACCCCGATCAACGAGGGGCTGGCGGTTGTGTTTTCTGAGCTCGAAGAGACCAACTATTCCGGCATTGGCATCAGTTTTGGAGGGGGGCTGGTGAATGTTTGTCTCAGCTACCTTGCGGTCCCGGTGTTGAGCTTTAGCGTGGCTAAGGCAGGTGACTACATCGACAGTTCTGCTTCGTCGATCACCGGAGAACTTTCTACCCGCATCCGCATGGCGAAGGAAGAGTCCTTCTACATCAATGGCCACTTCACCGACAAGCTCCACCAAGTCCTGAACGTTTATTACGACGAGATGATCCGCTCCGTGGTAAACGGCCTGAAGGAAGCATTTGCGAATTCCCGCAACATCCCCAAGATGGGCAAGCCGATTCCGATGGTCCTTTCTGGCGGCAGCGCCATGCCAAAGGGCTTCCGCGACCGCTTTGAGAAGCTGTTGACGGAATCAGAATTTCCGCTTCCGCTGAGCGAGATCCGCATGGCAACTTCGCCACTCAACTCGACTGCCAAGGGCGCACTGGTTGCGGCACTGGCAGAGCTCTAAAAAATACTTCTGACCCAGTCTGGTGAGTCACACCAGACTGGGATCCGGCTTTCAAATCTACTTGAGACCGCAAGGGAAAACGCTCCAGCCCAAATGCCCGTTCATTCCCTATCGCGACGCTCTGATCTGTTAGCGATTTTCATTGTCCTGGTTGCACTTGCCCTGCGTCTGATTGAAGCGTCCCAAACCTATCTCAATCCCGATGAAGCTCTAATTTTTTTCATCTCCCAGCCCTCTGGCTGGTACGAGCGCAGTCTGCTTTATCACCACCCACCGCTGTTTTTCCTGCTGCTACATTACCTTCAACTCTTCTCCGACTCGGAGTTTTTCCTTCGTTTGCTCCCCGCCATTGCCGGGAGTCTTTACCCCTGGGTGATCTGGAAATGGCTCGTGCGCCAGCAATACCCGCACGCTGCCTGGATCGCGTTTGCAATTCTTGAATTCAGCCCCAATCTCATCTCTCTCAGTGCGCAGGTCCGCGGGTATACGCTTGTGCTGCTGTTGGTTTCACTCGCGCTTTTCCATCTTGAAGACGCTCTTAAGACCAAAGCGCTGCGTTCGCTTCTGATCTCAACCGTCTGCCTCAATCTAGCCATCCTGACGGAATACTCTGCTGCTTTTGCCGTTGGCGCACTTGGGCTATACGCATTTGTTCGGCTGGTGCCGGAGGCCCGCCAGATCCGATTTGCCATCGCCTGGAGTCTCTCCCAAACCGGAGCGCTTGCCATTTACGCAGCCCTCTACAAATCTTCGATTGCCACCCTGCTCGGGACTCCTGCCAAGGACGACCTTGTCTCTGGCTACCTCAGCACAGCTTTTCCGCAGCCATCGCAGGACCTCTTCATTTTTTCCATTGCCGGCACTGTAAAGCAGTTTGTCTACCTCAGCTCTTCTTTACCTTTGGGCTATATCGGGGCTGCATTATTTGCCGCTGGAATCTTGTTTCTCAGTTTTGCTGGAAACAAGGAAAATCAATTTCGCCTCCGTGCACTGGCCATCGCTTTTGGCGCCGCATTCGTTCTTGCTCTTG
>JANXLY010000228.1 GCA_025354885.1 Acidobacteriota bacterium
GTCAACGCGCCCGGGCCGGAATAGCTCTTGCCCGTGATCCGGTTCAGCGCATCAATGCCCGTGCCGTCACAGGTCGAGCCGTTCCAGTTGCCCATGCATGTCACCGCTCCCCGCGCATCACTGTCGGCAGCTACGCCGACCCCAACGGCAAAAAGCAGAGCCACGATTGCGGCAACATGTGCCTTTAGCTTGACCGTCATAAAGGCAAGCTTAAACCAATTGGACAGCATCTGCCCTTTTGTCAGGTATGCACAGTTGTTTATTGCTCAGGTGAATTGCCCCTAGGCGGGGTAGGATCCATAATTCGAACTCCCGAAACTTTTGGATCCAGACCATTACCGCCACTCCCACCTGTATATGCAGACCCAGTAGTTTTGCCTTGCGGATTCACAACTGGAGTCGGACCAGAAGAGCCTTTTGGAATCGGAACCGCGTCTCCACCTGGAGTTACAACAAAATCTGGACTTCCACTACCGCTGCCATTTTCGGTCCCACCATCTCCATTCACGCTAGCCATGAAGTTCGCTGCAGCGGTGCCGAACTGAGTTGCGCCATGCGTTGCCAGCGCAGTTCCACTGACCATTGCTGGCGCACCTCCCAGGCAGCCGACTCCAGACAGACAGAGAGCTCCGCCCCCTGTTGCTGCTCCTCCTCCCGCTGCCATCTCAACTAAGCTGCCAGCCATCGATATAACATCCCCAATTCGCTGACCGAGCCTAAAATCACTATTCCCGCCTAGCCTCCCAATACCACCGACGGCGTTGCTCTTGGCCGCATTGGAGGCTCCAAACACTATATCCTTCCAATCTTCTCCATTGGGATCAACCAATCGAATCGGATTGTTGCGGACATAACCGTACTTGTTCCAACTCTGCGGATCGTACACTGCATCGGGGAACATTTTCGGGTCTGGGCTTGTAAACCTCCCCTGCGCCGACGACATGTACCGAGCCCCGAAGTAATCGAGCCCCGTCTCGGCATCCCGTTCTTTGCCGGTAAACTGCATTCTATTGGGCACCAGGGAGAGTGTCGCGATTGGAGAGAGGTATCATCGATGCCCTTAGATGCGTGAGCATCGCATAGGTTATCACTAGAAGCACAACCAGCATCGCCCAAGGCCCATCGTAGCTGTACTCCGGAAGCATGATCACAGTCGGTAACAGCAGAATCAACGTCACAAGAACACCGGGACGAACGGAACTGGTGAGCCATGAGAAGGCTATGCACGATGCGGTAACGCTGAGGCCAACAGCGAAGCGCCCCAAACTCAATGACGATATCGATGGATCGGCCCACCCCCAACCAAAGCCGCTGATGGCGAAAACGCTCGCATATTCGATGGCTGCCGCCAAGATAGTGGCGAGGGCACACCTTAGCAGGGGAACGGGCTTCCGTGACAACAGCGTGCTTAGCACCGAAGCAAGGACGACAATGACAACCGGGAGAAGCGGTGACATAACCTACTGCTTCGGCCCCTGCCCGGCCGCGCATCCGTCACTACGAGGTACCTGGCAATCCATTGGTGGGAACAGGGCGGTAGGAGTCTTCCCCGCCTTGTTCGGATCGTAGGTGTAGATTTCCGTCGTCTTGCCTGCTTCGTTGGTTACTTCTATTCGGTAGCCAGGAAAGCCATCGTGCGCCCCAGTCGCCGAACAAGACCCTCCCGTGCAAGTTATGGAAATATTGAAATCGATAGCTGGCGTTCCCGGAAGTCCAAGGGGGTTCGTCGCTGCGCCCGCAAACGAAATCCCTACCGAGCCATCCTGTTGGCGGCCCACCGTCTGCTTTACGGCGCTGTCGGGTTCTTTTGCCCGATCGATTTCTTTCCCGCTCTTGTCGAACCTCTGAGTTACACCTACGGCGCCAGTGGGCTCACTGAGTTTTCCACTGGAAGAGATTCGGCGGTCCGTTTCAACCATGGCTGATTGTCTGGTCTTGTAGTCGAACGGCGTGCTTCCGCGCCCATTGCCGTTTGCGTTGTAGATTCTTCCGAACGGATCGGTGATCGTTCGTCCCGGAATGTACGTCGTAAGCGTGACGCGGAGTTTTTCCCTGCCATCAGGATCGACAAAAGCCAGGGGATTGTTATCTGTGTAGGAATAACGGTTCCAACTCTGCGGATTGTCCAACTTCGCGCTCGACTGCTTGGCGTCTGGGCTGGAGAATCTCCCCTGCGCCGCCGACATGTACCGCGCCCCAAAGTAATCCAGCCCCGTCTCCCCATCCCGTTCCTTGCCGGTAAACTGTTCAGGGAACGCGACGTAGCAGTAGACCGCCGTTGTAGTGCAAGATTCACTGGTCATGGGGAACCTCTAGAAGCTGCCGCTTGCACGCATTTCCTCAGGCACCAGTTCCCGCCGTAACAGCAAGCTACCACGATGCATGCGCCGCCAAGAAGGAATGGAAGCTCCTTGGCCTTGCCGAACGTGCTCATGTCGGGACCCAGGCGGACAAAAACGATATGAGTGTGGATCACGAAGAGCGTTGCGGCGATCGCCGGGTAGGTCCATTGTCCACGGCTCCTCCAAACCCCTCGTGAAACGGACACGTCCCGATCAGTTCCGCCCCGTGCCGCTTCAGATCCACGCCGAACCCCATCACCAACCGCTCGATGGGAACTTCCTTCTTTAGCCGCTCGATCTCAACCTCGGGAATGCGTGCCATTTGCCGGTTGTCTCCTGATTTTCGTCAACTGACTACTTCGTCATAGTGTATACTGACATCGTAGTCATTTTCAAACTGGACTTCTTTCAGGAGGCTTTATCATGGCACCAGTTCAGCTCTTTCCGCTCGACTGGAATATGAAGGACTTTCCTCAACGGTTACGCCAACTCCGTACGGCCCGCAAGATCACTCAGACTCGCGTGGCCGAACTCCTCACCGTCAGCCCACGCGTTTATACCCGCTGGGAAAACGGCGACGCCGTCCCGCAGTTTGCCACCGTTGTCAAGATCGCCGACATCCTCAATGTCACCCTCGACGAGTTGGCCGGCCGCCAGGAATCGAATGGCGGCGAGGCCCGCATTCACAACCCGGAGTTGCACCGGCTCTATCAGAAAGTCGATCATCTCTCCGATGAAGATCAGAAGGCGCTGGTGATCGTGCTCGACAGCCTGGTCAAACGCTCCAAGGTCAGCCGCGTGATGGCCGAACTATAACGGCGGAAGGAAGGACACCATGAACACCGAACTTACTCAACAGCAGAAGCAGCACGCGCACGGCATGATCGAGCGCCTCGCCCCGGAAAAGCTGTCCGCCGTCGTCGGGCTATTGGAAGTCATGCTCGATCCCTTCGACCGTGCCCTGGCCACCGCAGAGATCGACGACGAACCCGTCACCGAGGAAGAACGCCGCGACATCGAAGCATCCCGCGAGTGGTTCAAGCACAACCAGGGGACGCCCTTCGAACAAGTCGTCACCGAACTCGGCTTCACCATGGAGGAAGTCACCAACTACCAGGATCCTTCGTGAAGAAGCTCGTCCTCACCGATCAGGCCAAGGCCGATCTGGCGGGGCTCGACCGCGCCACGCGCTTACGCATCGCCGCCGCCCTCCAGCGCCTCGTCCAAACCAACGCGGGAAATATCAAGAAACTTCAGGGCATCGACCCACCAGAGTACCGTCTCCGCGTAGGCGACTGGCGCGTCCGCTTCTCCTACCCCGATGCCGACACCGTCCGCGTCAACCGCGTCCAGAACCGCAAGGACGCCTACCGCTGAGCCTTCTTAGCAGCTGAAAACGAATCCGCCATTTGGCGGATCGGCCACCCGTTCTTTCCGCCACTCCATCCTGTTCTTGCTGCGTGCCTTATCTCCGATTCCGCACGCGCCCATCCGCCATTCCTTTATGTTCCACTACCCAGGCTGCCTCTACGCGGTCCCATTCGGCCAAGGACGTCCATAGACGTCTCCGATTCCCGTGGCACCAGGAAAGACGTCCATGGACGTCTTTCACCTTGCAGCAACCCGCTCGGGGTGACGTGTCTCCCCACTTTTCAGCCGCCACAGGCGGCTTCCGGGATCTTTCGGTTATACGCGGTTACCGGTCGGTAACCTGTTGCAGGCTCGTGCCTTGCGCGGATTCTCACGCTTCGCTCGGCTCGCTCAGGTTATACGCGCCGGTAACCTGTTGATTCGATTCAGGCGCTCTTTCGGCTCTTTCCGGGTAACGTGTTGATTGCAGGAGGTTACTCCGTATAACCTTCTCAAGGACTACTCCGCAAGGTCGTACTCAGATGGCGCGGTGATCGCACTCGTCAGCCGTGCCCCTTCGCGGAGATTCCTCAATGCGCCGGGTCCAACCCAGCATCCTTTTACAGCCGTGAACCGACGGCGGATCTCTTCCAAAAACAGGCTAAGGAGTTCCTTTGCTACGGGGTCGTCCTTCACCGAACCTACCAAACCAGAGATCACCGCCGAGTCGAGGTACTTCCCGCCGGGACGCAGCACAATCGTGCCCGGGTTGCTGAGCTGGTCGACGACGAATTTAGTGCCGCCCTTCCGCTGTGGTACTGGGCGGATTTTTATTGCAGTGCAACGGTGGCCTACTAGATAGGTCGGCTCGTGATTTGCATCGCCCTCAGCCGCGGTGCCGAGCGACGCATGGGAGAACAAATTACTCATGATGGGGCGCGTCTCTTGTTCGAACATGCCGCACTCCAGGTACTGAAGGTCGCAGGTTGACTCAACTGCCGCCAGTACAGGCCGGAGATCCTCTGCTGTTGCAAAGAAATTGACCGATGGTAGCTGCTTTCCCATCACTTCCTCTTTGGAATCAGAACTGTATGATCCCGAGGTTGCTGCTGCGCCCTGATACGGGCTGCCGCGTTCGCTTCACGGGTCGTCGGCGTTATTCCATCTGCTCTCGTGTCGATGGTCTGAACCCGAACGGTTCTGCCGTCACGGGCTGCGGTGACGTCCACAAACGTACCGCCTTGACGGCCACCGCCCGGCCCTGGCAGATGTTCTTCGGGTAACCTTCCCCCGCCGCCTTTGATTGTGAAGCCTCGGCTTTCTAGACTGTCGGCAATAGCGCCATTCTGGGCTCTGGTAGCCGCGCTTCCAAGACGCCCGCCCGTCGCCGCTTCCGAGGCAACGGCAGTGGTCGTTCCGGCCAGCCCCGCAGTGGCAGCCTCGCCGACGCCGGTAGCTACCATCGCTACTCCCATTGCCTCCATACCCTGACGTTGGTCCTGGTTCGCAGGCGCAAAGGTCGATGGAATCAAATCGGCAAACTGGTAGTCCGTGAAAGGCGCAATAAGGATATTCGTCAGCCGGTTCGGCGCATTCACGATGTCACTAGGAATGTTCCCGATGGCTTTGGCCCCGCCGATCAAATAGTCGGCGCAGCTTTCAGCGGTCTCGTTCGGCCGAAGGCAATGACCCGTCGGATCGGTGTAGCGTAGCGGGTTGTTCCGAACGTAGCTATAGAGGTTCCAACTCTGCGGATCCCCTGGATGCTGATCCAGCAACGGAGTGTCCGGACTGGTAAACCGCCCCTGCGCCGCCGACATGTACCGAGCCCCAAAGTAATCCAGCCCCGTTTCGGCATCCCGTTCCTTGCCCGTAAACTTCTGCTTGACGCCATTCGCAGTCGCACCGTATCCGTCCACCAAATGCCGATTGCCATAACTCGCACTTCCGGCGATCTCCTCTCCAAAGGGCCAGTAGTCATAGCGGCCACTAACCGCGCGTGTGCTGCTCGTCACGAGTCTTGTCGATCCC
>JANXLY010000234.1 GCA_025354885.1 Acidobacteriota bacterium
GACTCGATCCCGAAATAACGGCAAATGGCAGCTGGTAGCCGGTAGTCTCTCAGATCGACTTCCAGCCCCAAGGCTTCATTCGCTTCCACGGTATCGGCACCTTCATCCTGCAACTGATAGGCACGCAGCTTGTTGATGATCCCGATTCCGCGCCCTTCCTTCATTTCATAGATGACAAGTCCGCGACCGTCTTTCGCAACGGCTGCCATTGCCATCTCAAGCTGCTGCCGACAATCACAGCGCAAGCTATGAAATACATCGCCGGTTAGACACTGCGAGTGGATCCGGAGCAGTGGTGCCGGGCCAGATCCAAGCTCACCCATGGTTACTGCAACCGCTTCCTCGCGCACCCCTTCCAGCATCCATTCAAATCCGTGGATACGAAACAAACCAAACTCTGAGGGAAAATCCGCTTCTGCGGCGTGAACTAGCTCCATAATGGTGGGGTCTATTCCATTATGGTCGAACCGGCCTTTGTACTGTTGTTATTCAATCTCGGCGTCGCGGCTTCACTCGCCTCGATTCTCTCGCGCATCCCCGCCTTTCAACGCATGTTGTTGCGCGAAGAACGCTCACTCACACAGCGCCTCGAGATGGCTCTTGCCTTCGGCAGCATCTTTGGTGCAGGCGCGGCGGCCCGTGTTTTCACGGGAGCTTATCAGGCAGCAGACCTCACCCTCGCGGGTGCTTACCTCGCAGGCCTGCTTGGAGGCTATGTCACCGGACTGGTAAGCGGCATCCTCATGAGTCTGCCTGCAATGTTCGCTAACGAGTTACTGGCAATGCCGCTCTATGCGGGCATCGGCGTTCTGGGCGGCCTTGTGCGCGATTGCGCTCCCAACGCAGAAGAGATCTGGCGCTACTCGCCTGTCTTCGACTTGCTCGGGTCCTGGCGGATGCTCCGCAAGCGCGCACTGGCCCCTCTGCTCGGTTATCGCATCCTCATCACAATCGGTGTCCTCTTCGCCGAAGTGCTCCGACTTACCGGGCAGTTCATGTTCCACTCGCGCTCCATCTTCAGCCCGATTCAACTCGACACCCAACCCCTGCTCCCCTGGGTCGGTGCCATGTTTGGCACTTCTGTCTTTTGTACCTTTGTGCCGCTGAAAATCTGGAACACGACCCGGCTTGAGAAGAAGTTATCTTTGCAACAGCGCCTGATCGCAGAAGCACGCCTCGCCGCACTCACCAGCCAGATCAATCCACACTTTCTATTCAACACGCTGAATAGCGTCTCCAGTCTGATCCGCATCGATCCAGACCGCGCCCGGGCCATGGTCTACAAGCTCTCGAACGTGCTGCGCCGGGCCATGCGGAACACAGACAACTTCGCACCACTGCGCGACGAACTCGCTTTCATCGATGACTACTTCGCCATTGAGGTAGTGCGCTTTGGAGAAAAGCTACGCTTCGTGAGGGAGATTCCTCCCGACGCTCTGAACGTGCCCGTTCCTTCGATGGTGCTGCAGCCGCTGATTGAAAACTCGATCAAGCATGGCTTGGCGGGCAAGCTCGAAGGCGGCACAATCTGGCTGCGTGCAAAATTGATTGAACCCGGCCGCCTGCTCCTTGTAGTCGAAGATGACGGCGAAGGAATCCCGGAAGAGAAGATGGAAGACCTCTTTGGCAGCTCCAGCGGCATTGGCGTATCGAACGTGAAGGAGCGCCTGGAAGTTCTTTATGGCGAGCATTACCGGATGACGATTGAGAGTCGCCTGGGTCAGGGGACACGCACCGAAATCGAATTCCCGGCTGCCAGGGTCGAACTCACTGGGGCGGCATAGCGCGCAAGGTAGACCTCAACTCTTTGTTTCGCGTTTGTGCCGTAGCATCCATTTTTCGGACTCGACAGCCAGGAAGACAATTGAACTAAGCGCCAGCGTCAGCAGCAGGCCTTGAGCTGGCAGTGCGGTTGTGCTGAAAAAAACCTGGAGCACTGGTACGTAAGTCAGCGCCAATTGCAGCAAGAAAGTGAGCAATACCGCCGCAAGCAGCGGCTTGTTTGAAAGCAAACCGAGACGGAACAGAGATTGGTACTCCGACCGGATTGCCATGACATGGGCCATCTGTGAGAAGGTGAGGGTTGTGAAAAGCATGGTCTGCCAGTGTGGATCGCCAAGACTCCAGTAGTAGTAGCCAACCCCGAGCGACAAAGCACTCATCAAAAGGCCAACCCATAGAACGTGCCGACCCAGTCCGCGGGCGAAAATACTCTCGCCTGGTGAGTGCGGCGGGCGGCGCATTACATCCGCTTCGGGTGCTTCGACGCCAAGGGCAAGGGCAGGCAAGCCGTCCGTCACAAGGTTCAACCATAACAATTGAAGCGGAAGCAGCGGGAGGGGCATTCCCACGAGGGGCGCAACCAGCATGAGCCAGATCTCGCCGGAATTTGTCGCGAGAATGTACTTAATGAACTTGCGGACGTTGTCGTAAATGACACGGCCTTCTTCGACGGCTGCCACAATGGTGGCGAAATTGTCGTCGAGCAGGACCATGTCTGCAGCCTCTATGGCAACGTCGGTGCCGGTGAGGCCCATCGCGATCCCGATATCAGCCCGCTTGAGAGCCGGAGCGTCATTAACGCCATCACCTGTCATCGCCACAATATGACCACTCCGCTGCAAGCCTTCCACGATCTTAAGTTTGTGTTCGGGAGAGACGCGCGCATACACGGGAGTTGAAATGGTCCGCTGCTCCAATTCGTTCACGGGCATACGTTCGAGTTCAGGCCCGGTCAAGGCTGGCCCCTCGCCGGTGATACCCAATTGGCCAGCGATGTAGTTGGCCGTGAGCGGATGGTCGCCAGTGATCATCACAGCCCGAATGCCCGCTCTCTGGCAGGTGGCTACGGCTGCAGCAGCTTCCGGTCTGGGCGGATCATGGAAAGCGATCATCCCGACAAAGGTCAGGTCCTGTTCGAGCGACTGGTCTACAGCGCCGTCTGCCGACTCCAGGAGACGAAACGCAACACCAAGCACACGCATGCCCTGCTTTGCCAGATCGTCATTGGCAACAGCCACACGGTCCCGCCAAGCCTGGTCCAAAACCACAGCGCGATCCTGTTGCCAGACCGAGCTGGAGATGCCGAGCAAGTTGTCTACAGAACCTTTGGTAAACGCAATGCGCAGGCCAGTCATACCGCTGACGGCAGCGCGGATAAGCTCTGGCACCTGCGTCGGATCTGATGGTAGTTTGTGAACTGTCGTCATGCACTTTCGGCCGGAGTCGAAGGGAAGCTCGGCCACGCGCGGCAACTTTTCTTCGAGGTGCTCCTTGATGAGCCCGAACTTGCGCGCAGCCAAAAGCAATGAGATCTCAGTGGGGTCGCCCAGCACAGCGGCCTGATCTGGCCCGCCCTCTCCAGCCTGCAAGACTGCGTCGTTGCAGAGCGCTCCACCCGCGAGCAACAAGTTCGCGGAGGGCGGAATGTCGCCGCGAGAGGCATCCCCGTGTGCGGAAACATCCACATCATGATCGGCGACACGCAGTTCTGCGGCAGTCATGCGGTTCTGGGTGAGCGTCCCTGTTTTGTCGGAACAAATCACCGTGACCGAACCCAGGGTCTCCACAGCGGCTAGCTTTCGCACCAGCACGCGTCGCTTCAGCATCCTTTGCGCGCCGAGCGTCAGAGCGATCGTAACGACAGCAGGCAGGCCCTCTGGTACTGCCGCGACACCGATGCTAACCGCAGTGAGAAGCATCAAGTTCAGATCCTCGCCGCGCATCACGCCCAAGGCAAAGATCACAGCCACAATCGCCAGCGCCGCTGTCGCAAGCTTTTGGCCGAGACCGGCCAGTCGACGCTGCAAGGGTGTCGCTTCCTTCTCGACCGTCTGGATCATGGCGGCGATCCTGCCGATTTCCGAGCGCATGCCAGTTTCTGTGACCACCGCAATTCCACGCCCGGCGCGAACGAAAGTCCCACGGTACACCATGTTCCGCCGGTCTGCCAGCGGCAGCTCCGGCATGTCGATGGCTTCGCTACTCTTGCGAACAGGCTCCGACTCGCCAGTCAGGGCAGCCTCTTGTACCTGCAAATCCGCGCTTTCGAGCAAACGGCCATCTGCGGCGACGAAGTTGCCCGCCTCAAGAAAAACGATGTCGCCGGGCACGAGGTCGAGTGAGGAAACCTCGCTCACTTTGCCACCGCGCCGAACACGCGCCTGAGGCACGGTGAGTGCTTTCAGCGCCGCCATCGCCTTCTCGGCGCGATACTCCTGGCTGAATCCAAGCGCGGCGTTGAGAATGACTATGGCCCCAATGGCAACGGCATCCTTGTAGTCCTTGAGGAGCGCAGAGACAACAGCAGCAACGATCAGTATCACGACCATCAGCGCGGTGAACTGTTCCCGGAGAATTCTCCATGGGCTTCGAATCCCCGACCCGGTTAGCTCATTGCGGCCGTGAAGCCTAATTCGCACGGCAATCTCTGATGCGTCCAGACCGGCAGCAGCGTCGCTGGCAAGCTCTTTTAGGGCGGTGGCGGGATCGAGTCGATACCATTGCATAAGTAGATTCACACCTTTGGGCATCTGAGAAACTTCTACCGATCCACTGTGGATCGAAGTCAGGAAGCGGCTAGCGCGGAGCCATACGCAGCGCCCCGTCAAGACGCACCACTTCGCCATTCAGCATGCGGTTCTCGATCATGTGCATCGCGAGGCTCGCAAACTCCGACGGTTCCCCTAACCGCGACGGAAACGGAACAGTAGCCGCCAGTTGCTTCATCGCCTCATCGGGCAATCCTGCCAATAGTGGCGTGCGAAATAGCCCCGGAGCAATCGACAGCACCCGAATGCCAAAGCGCGCAAACTCGCGCGCCAGTGGCAGTGTCATGGCCGCAACAGCGCCCTTGGATGCTGAATAAGCGGCCTGCCCGATCTGCCCGTCAAAAGCAGCGACAGAACTGGTGTTGATAATCACGCCCCGTTCCCCATCGGGGCCCGGCTCGTTCTTTACCATCATGGCGGCGGCCAATCGGTTCACATTAAAAGTGCCAATGACGTTCACCCGCAGCACTCGTTCAAAACGGTCGAGCGCCAACGGACCATCTTTACCCAGCGCGCGTTCGGCAGTGGCAATCCCCGCGCAATGAATCACGATATCGACGCGCTCTGCTTCATCGAGTGCAGCCAGAACATCGGCCTCATCACAAACATCCGTGCGGCAGTATTGCGTCAGAGCCCCAAGCTCCTGGGCCAGCGCCGCTCCCTTCGCCTCGTTCAGATCGGCAATCGTGACGGCGGCATGTGCGGCCACCAGAGCGCGGACACAAGCTTCACCTAGTCCGGAAGCCCCTCCGGTGACCAGGGCGGTTCTTCCGGCCAGTGTCATTTAGTGTCCTTCCGCCTCAAGCAGGCGTTCCGCCTCAATTGCCGCCATACAACCTGCACCTGAAGCAGTGATTGCCTGCCGGTATTGCCGGTCCTGCACATCACCGGCGTGGAACACAGCCTTGATGTTTGTTTTGGCTCCACCGTGACTGATGACATAGCCCTCTTCGTCCAGATCCAGTTGCCCGACAAAAGGCTTCGTATTCGGAATGTGGCCAATAGCAACAAAGAAACCATCCACAAGTTCCTTCTTCACTTCCCCTGTCTTCAAATTACGCAGAGTCGCCGAAGCAACCACGCCCGATTCATCGGCCACTACTTCGTCAATGACCGTGTTCAACACGACGGTGATTTTCGGGTTCGCCGCCACACGGTCGATCATGATCTTCGAGGCGCGAAACTCTTCTCGGCGATGCACCAGCATCACATCCGAAAAGCGCGTCAGGAAGTTCGCTTCTTCCATCGCACTATCGCCTCCACCGACAACCATGATCTTTTTGCCACGATAGAAGAAGCCGTCACAAGTCGCACAAGAACTCACACCTTTGCCAATCAAACTCTGTTCGCCCGGGATCCCCAGCCAGCGAGCACTTGCTCCTGTCGCCACAATCAGAGTCGATGTTTCAATCCATTCGCCGTCGACGTTCAGACGAAATGGGCGCTGCGATAGTTCTGCTGCATCCACGGTGCCAAAGCGATATTCAGCGCCAAAACGTTCGGCCTGCAGCTTCATGTTCTCGACTAGTACCGGGCCCATGATGCCTTCTGGAAATCCAGGAAAATTCTCGACCTCGGAGGTGATCGAGAGCTGGCCACCGGGCTCTTTGCCCATCAGCACAAGAGGCTTCAGGCCTGCTCGCGCCGCATAAATCGCTGCGGTATTGCCCGCGCAGCCCGAGCCTAAGATGACTACGTTGTGCATAAGAAAGAGGAAGGGCCGCCCGGGTTCGTCCGCGCGGCCTGTTTTCAGTTTACAACTTTGCCATGCCTGGAACTTGCTAAGGGTGAGAATCGCCAGCACCAAAAGTCAGCCAACCAAAAGTAGATCAGATCCTGCTCAGGATTGTATAGGCAAGCCAACTGCAAACGTATGCCAGAAAGGCCATATAGCTGAACTGCAATATAGGCCAGGTCCAACTCCCCGTCTCGCGGCGCACCACTGCAATCGTCGAAATGCACTGCAGCGCAAAGGCGAAGAAAATCAGCAACGCCACGGCTGAGGCCAGGTTCAGATCCTGCTGTAGTGCCTTCTGCAGACCCTCAGCTTCTTTGTCCCCCTGGATGCCGTAGATCGTGCCCAAAGTTCCTACGATTACTTCTCGAGCAGCGAGCGAACTGATCAGGCCAACTCCAATCTTCCAGTTGAATCCAAGCGGCAGAATGGCAGGTTCAATGAATTTCCCCAACTGGCCGGCATAGCTTTGTTCAATTGGCACGGCAACCCCATTCTGCTGGGGCAAATGAGCCATGATCCAGAGCACGACCATCGTGACCAGAATCGTCGTGGAAGCGCGCTTGAGAAATACCTTGGCGCGATCCAGAAGCCGATAGAAAATACTGCTCAGACGTGGAATGCGGTAAGGCGGCAATTCCAGCACAAAAAGAGTTTTCTCGGAACGGAAGATCGTGCTCTTGAGCAACCGCGCCGTCATCGCCGCTGCGGCAAATCCAAGCACGTAGAGTCCCAGCATCATCGCCGCCCGAGTTCCGAAGAAAGGGCCAAGCAGCGGCTTGTCGGGGATGAACGCGGCGATCAGCATCGTATAAACAGGCAGACGCGCCGAGCAGGTCATCAACGGTGTAACGAGAATGGTCGCAATCCTGTCCCTCTTGTTCTCAATTGTGCGAGTAGACAGAATGGCCGGAATCGCGCAGGCGTAGGCGCTCAGCAGTGGAATGAAACTCTTGCCCTGCAAGCCGACTTTTGCCATCGTACGATCCGCAATCACCGCCGCCCGGGCGAGATAACCGGAATCTTCAAGCACGGCGATAAAAGCAAAGAGAATCAGGATCTGCGGCAGAAACACAACCACGCTGCCAACGCCGGTCCAGACTCCCTCCACGAGCAGGGAGCGCAACCAGGATTCAGGCATTAGCGCCTGAATCCAGCCGCCACTGGTCTGTATTCCCAACTGCACCAGATCCATCAGCGGCTTGGCGAACGTAAAGATACTCTGAAATACCGCGAGGATGACAAACAAAAAAGTCAGCGGCCCCCACAGCGGATGCAAAAACAACCGGTCCAAACGATAAGTCCACTCCGGTGGGGCAGGCTTGCTGTAGCCCGAGTTTGCAACCACCTTGCCACTCCAGGTACGGCAACTCGGCATATTATTCAACACCGGCAATTCAATCCGCACCGGCTTCGGAATCATCTTCGCGAGCAACCGCCGCACCTCGTCGAGCCCCGTACCCTGAACGGCACTTACCAGCACGACAGGTGCCCCCAACTGTGTCGAGAGCAACGCAGTATCCACGCTCCCCCCACGACTGGTTAGATCGTCGGCCATGTTCAGAATTACGAGCGTTGGGATCCCCAAGCTCAAAATCGGTGCCGCCAGCATCAGATGACGCGCCAGGCTTGTCGCATCGAGAATCAATAGAATCGCGTCCGGCTTCGGCAGATCCGGCATCTTCCCCGCCAGCACATCATTCGTGACCTGTTCATCCTCTGAGCGCGGTTCGAGTGAGTACACTCCAGGCAGGTCGATCAGCGTCACTTCTCGCATCAAATCAATGCGCGCCGTTCCCATGTGGCGTTCCACTGTGACGCCGGGATAATTCGCAACCCGTTGCCGTAAGCCAGTCAAACTGTTGAACAAGGTGGACTTTCCCGTATTGGGAGGACCAATCAGCGCAACTAGCTTATGCCCGCTGGGGTTTAAGATAGGAGGAAGGGTTGCAGGGGCACCGGTATGGCAAGGGTCCATGATTTAAGGATTCTCGTTCCGTACCAAGATGCCCAGGCAAGTTTCCCGTCGCAGGGCGATTTCCGTTCCGTCCACCCTGTAGACAGTAGGGTCACCGGCTGGGGCAACGTGCGCAGCTTCTACTTCGCAGCCGGGGATCATACCCATTTGCATGAGACGGAGGCTTATCTCTTCCGAAAGCTCAAAGCGATCCAAGATCGCTTTGTCGCCTACGCGAAGCCGAGCCAGAGATTTAGAAGGAAGACTCACTTGTCGATTCAACTACAGTATATCCTCAAAGCAACTATGAAATGGCCGTTATTCAGCTGTTTGGCGATTGCGCTGTTTGCAACTCATATGCAAGCGCAGGTTTTGGACAATGGCTTTCTGAGCGGCCGCTACGGCTTTCGCCAGGTCCTGATCTCCACGAATACCTCTGGACAACCGATTGAAGCCCGCAGCCTGGTGGGTATTTTCAGCTTCGACGGCAGAGGTACTTTCTCCTTTCTGGGAACGCGCAATCAGGGCAATAATGGCCCGGCCAGCTTGAGCGGCGCAGGCTCGTACAGCGTTTCGGCCAATGGTTTCGTCTCGATGACGAACCCGCTCGACGCAAACGCTTCTATGAACATGCGTCTCGGCTCTGGCCTTCTTCTGGGGTCCACTACAGATTCAAGCGGCAATACCTTCGATATTCTCGTCGCTCTCCCCCTGCCTGCTCAACCTACTTCGAATGCATCGATCAACGGCTCCTATGTCGGCACCTCTATCGAATTCCCTAACGGCATTTTTTTCAACATCAAGAACAGCTTCTTCCGCTTCGCCGCAAACGGCCAGGGCAGTCTCGGACAGGTAGCCACCTCAGGACAAACCGCACAGAATGGCAAACGCGTCATGCAGCAATCGATTGGTCCCAGCTCTTACAGCCTTGCGAATGACGGCTCGGGGCAACTGATCTTCCCCACCACTGCCCCCTTCCCTGCCGCAACCCAACTCTTGCTCGGCGACAAGCAGTTCTATGTTTCGGCTGGTGGAGAATTCATGGTTGGTGGTTCTACATCCCAAGGTGCGCACGATTTTTTCTTTGCCATGAAAACACTACCCAATGCGGCATCAAACCAGAGCTTTGCCGGGCTCTTCCATTCCGCAGGCCTTAAAGTCGACCAGTCCGTGCCCTCCAGCTTCGCTGGCTCCGTCAATGGCCTGGGAGTTGGCAAAGCCGTCTGGACCCGCCGTGTCCGCCTGTCCGAAGGCAACGTCGATTCTACCGCCGTCAACGATTTCAATTTGGCTCCCGATGGCACTGGCTCCATGCTGTCCAACCGCTTTGCTCTTGGCAGCAACGGCTCTGTCTTTCTGGCCGCAGGAGTCTCGTTTGTAGATTCAAACAATTATGAAGTCATCATCGGCACCAAGGCCCGCGACCTCACTGGTACTGGTGTCTTCCTCAATCCGGCCGGGGTTCTCAACGGCGCCAGCTTTGCGCCCGTCGGCAATCCGATTTCCCCAGGCCAATTCATCAGTCTTTTCGGCACAGGCATTGGCCCTGCCAGCGCCGTCGTCGCGCCCAGCGCTCCCTTCCCCAACACTCTCGGTGGTGTCAGTGTCACTGTGCAGGGCCGCCCCGCACCGCTCTACTTTGTGAGTGCAAATCAGATCAGCGCCCTTGTCCCCTTCGCCACTTCTGGCTCCACCGCCGACATCGTCATCAGCATAGGTAATCAGGAATCGAACCGCGTCGTCGTGCCCGTCTCCCGCAGCTCCCCCGGCATTTACGCCACCACGCAGAATGGCATTGGTGCCGGCGCAATCCTCAAGGCTGATTTCACAATCGTCTCCCCAACCAATGCACCCCGGCGTGGTGACACTGTACTGATTTATCTCACCGGTCTTGGAGCACTCAACCCGGCTCTGCTCGATGGGGTTGCCGCTTCTTCCAGCGTTCTCAGCCGCATCGTTGATCCGGTCAGCGTTTACATTGGCGGACAAAAGGCCACTGTGAGCTTTGCGGGTGCAGCCCCCGGCTTCGCCGGCCTCTATCAGATCAACGTCATCATCCCCGTTTCGGCCCCCATCGGCTCTGCCGTCCCGCTCGCGCTCGAAACCCGCACTGCTTTCCACGATATGGTCGACATTGCCATTCAACCCTGAGCCCACCAGCAAAAAGGGCAACCCCGTCAGGAGTTGCCCTTCTCTATTTAGCTTTAGATTCAGGTCTAGCTGAAGCTCGCAAGCCCTGCAGCTTCATCGTCAAACACTTCAAACACGGTGTAAAGTTTGGTGATCTGCAGCAGATCCTGAACACGCTTGGTCAAACCAAGCAGTTTCAGCTTTCCACCGGCATTGGAAACCGTCGTGTAGCCGCTCACCAGTTCGCCGATACCGGAACTGTCGATGTAGCTTACTTCCGACAGGTTCAATAGAACCTTCTTGTCGCCCTTGGTTACAAGGTCCTTGATCGTGTCGCGGAATGCGCTGGATCCTTCGCCCAGTGTGATACGGCCTGCCGCATCGATTACAGTCACATCGCCAACTTGGCGGGTGGTCATTGTTACGCTCACAGTTTTCTCCTTCGGAATCTCAATCCATCAATCTTCAGCCAACCGCTTCACTAGCCGGACAAGGGTGCCGTGGGGAACACGCGGTGCATGTTCGCATCCATCCATAAAAGCGCGCATCAGCAATAATCCCCGCCCAGATTGCTTCAGTAAATTCTCCTGGGCCAATGGATCAGGTACATCTGTTTCACTAAAACCGTCGCCTTCATCACCAATCGTAACGAATAGCGTTTTGGGCTGGGCTTCCAGCTTCAGGTAAACCCGCTTTCGCGCATTGTACTTGTTGCCGTGTGCAACCGCGTTGACCATACACTCCCGAACAGCCATCGAGATCGAGTTTTGATCGTCTTCGTTAAAGCCAATCTTGCGGGCAAGGTCTACGGCAGCCTGCTCCGCCCGATCCACGCTGTCAAGCGTCGATTCGAGCTGATGTTCCTGCGTTTCCTGTTCGAATGAAGCAGCCATAAGTTTCACCCGTCGTCTAATCCGGGAATAAGGTCGAATGATTAGCTTGTCAGGCCAAGAGAGTTGCTGTCAAGTGGCGAAATGCACCAGATTTCGGATCGCAAAAAAAAACTGACTCCCCGGCGATCGTTTTGCCTCGCCCATCACGATCTTCTTCTGGAAATTCATTCCTGCTTCATCTCTTCAAAACAGTCACCCAGTCTGTTTCGTTACCTGCTGCAACTCTCCCTGAGTAGCCGCGATTCCAGTCAAGGTACCATCACCGGCGTATCGTTGGCCAATTCGAGTCTTGTCTAACACAGAGTGAGCCTGAAGAACGGACGGTTTCCAACACAGGATGAGCCTGACGGGGTGGTGGATGCTGGGGAGTGATCATCAGGATGACGGATGGGAAGAAGTTGAGCCTGGAGGAGATCCGGGCGTTG
>JANXLY010000302.1 GCA_025354885.1 Acidobacteriota bacterium
TGACTGATAAGGTTGCTTCGGCTGGCGGGGCACAATGCTGATGTGCAGGACGGCGTTCAGGTCGGCGTAGCGGCGTCATAGGTGCGGGTTCCTTTGGTTGCTGGATTGGTCATTGGGAATAACTTGATCCAGTTTTCCAGATGGAACCCCACGCCTTCAACCCGCTCTGGTGGCGGAAATCCCTCATTTAGACCGTTGCCTCGCAGCCGTTTACCGCGAAGCGGTTTAGTTCACTGGAACAGGTGGCGCAACGGATGAAGACAAATCGGGCGGTTATACAGCAACGAACAATCCGATCTAATTTTCCGTCGGACTAGCGGCGGTCGTCGCGCAGTTTTGACAGCAGGCGGATGATTTCGAGATACAGCCAGATCAGGGTTACCATCAGGCCGAACGCGCTGTACCATTCCATATATTTAGGCGCGCCGCGCAGGGCGCCTTCTTCAATCGCGCTGAAGTCGAGGATCAGGTTCAACGCCGCAATCACCACGACCGCCAGGCTGAACAGGATCCCCACCGGGCCGTTGCCGAAGATGCCGGGGATGTGGATCCCGAAGAAGCCGAGAATCATGCTGCCGAAGTAAACCAGCGCTATGCCGCCCGTTGCAGCCACGATTCCCAGGGTGAATTTCTCCGTGGCGCGGATCAGGCCGGAGCGATAGGCAGCGAGAAGAGCGAAACAGGTACCGAAGGTGAGCGCGACCGCTTCAATCGCAATGCCGGGAAAACGCATTTCGAGTGTTGCCGAGAGCGAACCCAGCACCAGACCTTCCAGCAGCGCGTAAATCGGCGCTGTGACCGGTGACCATTCTTTTTTAAAAATGGTGACCATAGCGACACCGAGACCGCCGAAGGCTCCGACCAGAGTCATCGCTCCCACCGAAGAGGGATTGCCGGTGGCGAAGAACTGGCTCCAGGTATAGAAAGCCGTGGCCAGGACGCAAAGCATCAGGATTCCGGCTTTGTTGACCGTGCCGGAAATCGTCATGGTGGGGCCGTAGCCCACGTGGACGGCGCTGCCGCTGTAGGTATCGGCACCGGCAAATGCGGGATTGGATGTCTTTAGTTCCACAGTCTGATTAGACGCTCGGGAAGCCGGAAAGGTTCTAATACTTGTTCTCTTCGTTCTAATGCTTGTTCACTTCATCGATGATCTTCGCATAAGCGCGGGCAATCTGCTCCATGCCGACTCCGGGCACCCACTCGGCACGGTCCTGCTCGGTATGTTTGACTTCGGGTGATGTGATGACCTGGATGGAGGGAGCATCGCGTGAAACGGAACCCATTTCGCCGGAAGCATTGTCGTCCATATCGGCAGTTACGCCGACGTTGAAACGGTTGAAGGCGCTGGTGGCGATGTTCATGAGCGCCGGGCTGCCCCAGACCCACCAGCGCATCGGCGAGACTGCTGTCGTCATGCGCAGTTTCGGACCCCAGTATTTTGTTCTAACGGCGGAGACATGTTCGAGGTTGATCATCAGCACGGTCTTCTTCAGTTCGGCTTCACGGTTGTCGTGGAGCCAGTTGGCGCCCGGTCCGCCATGATGTCCGGCGGAACCCATGAAACGAAGAGAGCGGCGACGCTGGGATTGTGGAATTTTCGAATAGTGTTCCAGCAGGCCCATCATGACGGCGAGGCCGGAACCGTTGTCGAGTGCGCCACCGAAGTAGGCATCCATGTGGGCCATGATTATGATGTCTTCGTCAGTCGTCCCTGGAAGCGACCCGAGCACGCTGGCAGTTTTGAGGCCCGCGCGGAGTTCAGTATCGAGCTTGATATTGACTTTGACGGACTGGCCTTTGCCGAGCATTTCGCGGAGCACGCGGCCATCTTCATAACCGACATTAAAGCCGGGGCGACCGCCGCTGCCTTCCCACACCGCAAAGTTGTCGGAAATTCCGTAGACGATGCCAACCGCTGCCGCGCCCTGCTGGAAAGCGCGCTGGACGGATTGTTCGAAGACTATCGCGTGGTTGAGTACGCCCGGAGTGGGAATGTCCTGGATGAGTGCGGCTTTACCTTTTACGTCGCGCCCGGCGAAATCGGCTGCGGTGCCCATGCCCACCCAGATCAGGTCGAGGTCGAGGCCACCGGCTGGAGTGGAGACGGCGTTCATCTGTGGGCGGGCGGATCCGAGCGTGAAGGCCTTGCCGACGCTGGTGAAGTTGATGGCAAAACTTTTCGGGATCCACTGGGGCCGGAGGTCGAACGGCTGGCGATGGATGTTTTTTAGACTGGCTTTGCGGAAGTAGTTTTCCACCCAGGTTTGGGTATCGGCGTGGCCTTGAGTACCGACGTTACGGCCCCAGAATACGGTTCCGGACGCGCGGTCCTTGTCGGAGATGGCGATGACCTCGTTGAGGATGGCTTTCATCCGGGTGCCGTCGAGATCTTTGTATTTGGCGTCTTCCGGGCGCAGGGGGATGTGGATGAAGGCGTCTTCGCGGACATGGCCGGGAGCTTCGATGAGTGGCTGGCCCAGGGGGTTGGGGGGCAGCGGCTGGCGGCTGGCTCGGTTGGTTTCGTTCTGAGCGATCAGAGCTACGCTGGTTGCGGTGATGAGCAGGGAGATCTTGAGTTGGCGGCGCATACAGGGTGAAGTTTACTTTACGGCGTGCCGGACGTGGGGCGTCCGGCGCAGGTTGGGGAACCCGCCCCCCTAATGAGGCCAGATTTTTTGTTGGGCTTCGTCGTGGCCTGGCAGCGGGCGGCCGGGCAGGATGAAATGCTCGTCGCAGCGGGGTTCGTAGGTTTCGTCCCCGCCTACCTGGATTTGCGGGCTGTCATATGATGCCGGAATTCCGTTGATGATGCGCTGCGGATAGGCGGCGCGGCTGCCGCATTTGGTGCAGTAGGCGGTCATCCACATGCAGCGGTCTTCGGCAAGCAGCGTCAGGTCAGGAGTGGAGCCGAAGGGTTCGCCGCGAAAGTCGAAAGCGAGGCCGGAAGCGAGGATGTCGTAGCCATCGTCGAGCAGGTGTTTGACGAGCTGGAAGAAGCCCGAATCGCGGGCGAAGAACTGCACTTCGTCGAACGCGATGACTTCGTAACGGCAGCCAAGGGCTGATTCTTTGGCACGCAGAACCGGCCAGATCTCTTTCGGATTGGAAGCGGAAATTTCCTCGGCGGTGTCCTCATCACCGCGACGGCTTTTGATGGTGTTGGCGCCGCTGCGGGTATCAGTTTGCGGCTTGAAGACCGCGATTTTCTTGTTGCCGTAACGACGCAGGGTGTCGATTTCGGTGAGCAGATGACGTGTCTTGCCTGAGGCCATGTTGCCGATGAAAAGTCTTAGAAATCGTCCGCGCGCCAAATGTAATCTCCCAGAAGCGATTCTATTACGCGGTTATGACGCCGGACGCTTTTTGCAGGCCTCGCGCTTCAATTTCGTGCTGGCGGATCTTAAATTTTTGCACCTTGCCGCTCAGCGTCATGGGGAATTCATCCACGAATCGCACGTATTGAGGAATTTTGAAATGCGCGAGTTCGGCGCGGCAGAATTCGCGGATTTCTTCCTGTTCGGCATTCTGGCCTTCCTTGAGACGGATCCAGACGGCGACGATTTCGCCCAGGTACTCATCCGGCAGGCCAACCACTGAGGCATCGGCAACGGCTGGATGGGTGTAGAGGAATTCTTCGATTTCACGCGGGGAAATGTTTTCACCGCCGCGAATGATCAGGTCTTTGGCGCGTCCGGTGATGCGGAAATAGCCGTCCGGGTGCATCAGGGCGAGGTCGCCGGTGTGGAGCCAGCCACTGGAATCGACTGCTTTGGCGGTGGCTTCAGGTTCGCCATCATAACCGGGCATGACCAGGTAGCCGCGGGTTTGCAGTTCGCCTTCGGTACCGACCGGAACCGTCTGGCCATCGGGAGAAGCGATGCGGACTTCGGTCTCGGGCAGGGCGCAGCCTGCGGTGGTGCAGCGCTGTTCTACGGAATCGTCCACGCGAGACATAGTGATGACCGGCGAACTCTCGGTTTGCCCGTAAGCGACCACCATTTCCGCGCAGTTCATTTCATTGACGACACGGCGCATGATTTCGACGGGACACGGGGCCCCTGCCATGACGCCTGTGCGCAGCGACGAAAAATCGAAGCGGGGAAATTCGAGGTGGTTGAGTTCGGCGATGAACATGGCGGGCACGCCGTAGATGGCGGTACACTTTTCCTGCTCGATGGCCTGCATGGTCGCGAGGGCAGAAAATGTGGGGGCGGGCAGAACCACGGTGGCACCGGTAACGGCCCCTGCAAGAGTTCCAATGACGCAGCCAAAACAGTGAAAGAGGGGCACGGGAACACAGATGCGGTCTTCATGCGTGAGGCGCATGTACTGCGATGTGAACTGGGCGTTATTGACGATGTTGATGTGGGTGAGCAGGACGCCTTTGGGCTGGCCGGTGGTGCCGGAGGTGTACTGCATGTTGACTGCGGAAGCGGGGTCAATATCGAGGGTTGCACCGTCGGGTTCACGCATGAATTCATCCCAGTCCGGTGTGTTGAAACGGATGACGTGGCGCAGGGCGAGGGCCTGACCGACGCGGGCTTCGGCGAGGATGCTGCGGAATTCGGTGCGTGAATCGCGTTCGTGCAGGAAGAGCGCTTTCATGCCGGATTTCTTCAGGACGTAGGCCAGTTCGTGGGCGCGGTAGGCGGGGTTTACGTTGACGAGGACCATGCCTGAGAGTGCGCACCCGAATTGCAGCAGGGGCCATTCCAGACAGTTGGTGGCCCAGACTCCGACGCGGTCTCCTGGTTGCAGGCCGAGGCCACGCAGGGCGGCGGCGCAGCACTGGGCGTGGTGGGCGTATTCGGTCCAGGTGAGGCGGATCTCGGCCTGAGAAACTACCAGCGCGATCTGGTGCGGATAGAGACGGGCGGTTTCGAGAAAGACTTCGCCGATGGGTTTGCGGAGGATGGTGCCGGCGGGGCCGCGGGAGTAGCTGTCCATGTCTTGAAGTAGCATACTCCGAAATCGGCAAAAGAGGGCACGAAGTTTAGCAGGATCAGCGAATTCGCGCCTGGTCGTACCCAGCGTAGACCCCGTCAATCTGATGTCCGAAGTCACGCCACCCGCGTTGCTGCTGAAGTAAAACGCGAAGGTCGTGTTTGGGTCAACTGACAAAACCGTCATCACCGCCCGCAGTACGCCGCGCGGAGAAGGCCGGTAGTCAATTTTGCGGGGTGACCAGCCGTTATTCCTTTACCTCGCGCAGCAACTCCAACCGGGTGAACCTCGGCCTTCGGCTGCTGAAACTCCTCCCGGTACAGTTCCAGCCTCTTCTGCCCGCAATCCACTCCGAAATCCAGTGACAGCGGTCGGTCGGAACCCCGCTCGGGCCACAATTCAATGGTTCTATTTAGTGAACCGGAGATGATAGTGGTCCGACTCAGGGTCACTGCTGTCCAAATTAGCTCAGAAGCTCCCTGAGGATTGTTGATATCGCGGGACATAGGTCCGCTCTGGCCTGTTTTTTCAAAAGCAGGTCAGGGGTGACACCGGGGCGCGGTGTGTGGCGGTGCTGTCCAGGTTGTCAGGCGGCGAAATCCAGGGTGAACCGGGCGTCGTGAATGCCCTCCAGCGCCGGTGGCGGCTGGAAGGGGTTATTGAGCCAGGTGAACAGGTCGCGACAGACGAACAGTTGTTGCCGCAGCAGCGCCACCAGATTAGACAGGCTCCAGCTGTAAGTGCTCTTGATCTGCAGGCTCTTGACCAGCAGCATGGCAATCAACGCTGCCCGGATCTGGGTCTGTACAGCGTTTTCGGTGGTGCCTGCAAAGGTTTTTATCTTCATCGACTGCTTCAGAGCCTTGAAGAAGAGTTCGAGCTGCCAGCGCTCCTTGTAGATGGCCGCAATGGTGGCTGCCGCCAGCCTGAAATTATTAGTGGATAAAAACCATGGCCTCGTTCTTCTCTTCCACCCAGACCTCGACGCGGCGCAGGCGGGCTTCCGGACCAGCCTCTTGCTGACTGCATAAGACGATGACTTCATCGCGGAGGATGTCGCTGCCTTCCGGCACCCCGCGCTGTTCGGCAATACCGTACTCAACGCTGTCTTTGAGGCGGGTAACGAAGTGGACTTTCTGCCGTGTCAGCTGCAGCCACCAGTTGTGGTCCGCGTAGCCGCGATCA
>JANXLY010000306.1 GCA_025354885.1 Acidobacteriota bacterium
ACGTCGCGATCCAATCCCCATAGCCCCCAAGTTCTGTCTGCGCCTTAGCTCAACGCACGTTCCCATCACCCAGACTGGTGCAAAAGCCTACTCATCCCCCAACAGCACACTCCCGTCTGGCCGATGCGAACTTTATCATTCAAGTGTTTTTTGCGACTGAATCTGACTTGTTTTCAATCGCTTGCGAAATTGAGGGTTCAGATCTCAATTTGAATGTGGATATGTTGTCGTTGGCGGAAGGCTCTGCTCTGTCCGCATATTCAGTAGTGATTCTCGAGGTTTCAATGAGCGACAACGGTATGTTTCCGATCAATGATCTCTATGTATTCCCATCCTTCCAGACGAGGGATGATTATTTCAAAGCAACTGGCGAAGAGGCCCCTGACTGGGATCCAAATCGCCCGGTAAAGTCGTGGTTTGACCCGGCGGCTCGCAACACCAACAAGCGCACCTTTCTTTATGACTTGGTGCTGATGTATGACAAGAACGGGATGGTGATTCCTGACGAAAACGGAGTCCCTCAACTGGATCAACTCGCATTGCTGCGTGAAGAAGCAGCCAGGGTTAACATTCTGCCACGCGAGCGAATGGTCGATTATGGGCCTGGCTCGAAGGTGGCGCCGATTCCGGTTCCAATGCGGTCTCTGAAGGAAGACGAAGAGTTGGTCTTCACTTTCGGCGGAGTAGTAGCTGTGCGATTCAAAAGTGCCTACAAGGCAACGGTAAATGCGTTTACCGTGAATGATCGCCAGTTGCTCGCAAAGATTGCGCAAAAACTGGGAGTTGTCTAACAGTTATTTTTTGGGTTCAAGAAATAGCTTGATCTCGTAGAGTTTGCCGGTCTGCGCAATCGAGACACGGACAACTTTGATGACCGGATCCGCATCGTCAGCTGGCTTGGCCTTTGGCTTATAAGTCACAACCAGGCTGGCTGATGTATCGCGGGGCACCATACGGGGAGTCAGTTCAAAACTGAGCACGTCGGAAGACGGTGTGTCGAGAGCCAGACTGACTGTGCCGGGCATGCCATTCGCAAACCGGATTGTTTCAACCTTTGGCTCACCAAGAGTGAAGTGCAATTCCGTGCGATCTGGTTTTACCATGGCGCGCAGCGCTTCCAGATTGGGTACTTGCGACACTTGCCCTGTCGGATTGAGAGCTGCTTCGCCTGAGGCTGGATTGGTCTCCATCTGGCCGAAGGGAGTTTGGCGTATTTGGTTTTTCGGCTGGAACCAAAACCAGAGACCTTTTTCAAGCCTCCACCATGTCTCAATGGGCTGCTTGACGTCCATTGCTCCGACGCCCATAAGAGCCATATTCACATCGACATAGGTGACTACTTTTGCCGCCTTGCCTGCTTCGGCGTAATAGATTTTGTCGATCCGAAAGCCCTTGATTTTTTTCTTGGGCCAGGAATAGAAATCGTCCTTGCTCCCCGCTGAAACAAATTCATCGCTTAGGCGGAATTTACCTACGGCGAAGCCATCCCAAAATTTTGCGACACGCAACTTGAGAGCGTTTTCACTAGCAGGAGCGACCTTGATAACCTCCTCTGCCTGAACCAATCCACCAAGCAGCCAGAATGTTGCGAAACAAAGCCAAAAACGATGCATATTTAATACGATCCTAACACTCATGGACGTGCGGGACCAAAATGCGTTAGCTGCCAGAAACGCGAGTTCCCTCGCGAATTTCGTCCGTGGCCCGCTGGATTATGAGATCACCTGCAGCGAGTGGTCCGACCACTTCGACAAGCTCCCCCTGGGGGGCGCCTTTGCGGACATTGACGTACTTGGTCAGGCCATTCTCGATGCGGATCACAAAGCTTCTTTCCGTATTTGAAGTGACGGCAGTGGCGGGAACCAGCAAGGTGACCTGACCGGATTTTGCAGGCCATTTCACTTCGGTATACATGCCGGGAGCGAGTTTGGCAGCAGGGTTCATGACATCCAGTTCCACGGGCATTGTGCGAGTCTTTGGATCCATGACTCGGGAAATCCGACTGACAGCGCCGGCAAAGGCTTCGCCGGGATAGCCGGAAACAGAAAACGAGACACGCTGTCCGGCTTTGACGCTACTGATGTTGCTCTCGGGGACGGCAACAACTACGCGAAGCCGGTTGAGTTGATCGACTCGCACGATCGGCCCAGCGGTGGGGCCAGCGAGGCTGCCAGGGTGGAGAATTCGTTCGGTGACAATGCCTTCGAAAGGAGCACTCACGGTGAGATACGATTCAAGATCCTGGAGCGCCTTGACCTGCGCATCGGCGGCGTTGCGGGAAAGCTGGATTGCGTTCAGCGCGGCTTGAACAGCGCGAAGAGATTCCTCAGCCTGAACGATTTCATTGGCGGAGATGGCACCCGGAGTCTGACTTGCAGCCTTCAGCCTGGACGCGGTGCTTTGGGCCGCTGTAATTCGAGCCTGGGTCTCTGCCGCCTGAGCGGTGATGGACTGTGCACGGGCCTGGGCTTCGGCGATCCGAGCGCTGAGTTCGGGAGCAGTCAGACGGGCAATGAGTTGCCCTTTGTGAACGGCACTGCCAACGTCCACGGCAACACTTTCGATGTACCCGGGGATCCGTGCCACAACCGCAGTAGTCTGATAGGGCGAAATCTCGGCGGTGAGCGTAACGAAGCGATCCACTGGTTTGGAGACAACTTTGACGGTGGCGAGACTCTGTGCAAGAGTGCAGGCCGGGATCAGGAGTGCGATAAGCCACTTCATGCTTTGGTCTCCTTACGGAAGATGGAATAAATTGCGGGAAGAACGAAGAGAGTTGCAGCAGTAGCGGCGATCAGGCCACCAATGACAGCGCGTCCGAGCGGAGCGGTCTGTTCTCCACCCTCGCCCATACCCATGGCCATAGGCAGCATGCCGGCAAGCATTGCGCATGCCGTCATCAGGATTGCGCGGAGCCTTGCAGCGCCTGCCTGAGCAATACTGCCTTCTGCTTCGGCAAAACTCAAATAGAGGATTGCGTTGGCGATGGCAATACCAAGCGCCATAATGGCTCCGAGATAACTTTGGATGTTGATGGTAGATCCCGTGCACCAGAGGGCCAACAGCGAGCCGCAAAGAATTGCGGGGACCATCAGAATGACGACAAAGGCGAGGCGGAAGCTCTGGAAGGCTGCAGCGAGCAAAAGGAAAATACTGCCAGTGGCTAACAAAAGGCCCACTTGAAGGCCATCCACAGTCTCCTTGAGAGGAGTGGCCTGCCCTCGGATTTGTACAGTAATGCCGCGCGGTACTTCTCCGGCGCGACGAACAGCCGCTTCGATTTCAGGAAGTGCACGACCTATCGTGATGTTGTTCAGATTGGCAGCGAGGCTGATCAGCTTTTGCCCGTTGAAACGTTCGATTACGCCCATCGTTGTTCCATTTTTGATGCTGAGGACGTCGCCCGCAAGCGGTTGCGTTTTGCCCGGCTTTGCCAGTGAGAGAGATGCGATGTCGTCAGCGGATTTCACTTTATTGGGAGGCAATTCCACTTGCACCTGAAAGGCATTGCCGCTGGCTGGATCGCGCCAGTAATTGGGCTCGATGAAGCGGCTGGAACTGGTGGCGGCAACAAGACTGCGAGTCACATCTGCGGTAGTGAGCCCGTATTGGCCAGCCCGATCTCGATTGATTTGCATTTCGAGCGTTGGATAGTCATTTGGCTGCTGGATTTGCAGGTCGCGCAGGAAGGAAAGCTTTTTGAGTTCGACTTCGAGCTTTTGCGCAAATTGGTAGTCGGCGGCGAGGCTAGGGCCGACCACACTGACGTTGACAGGGGTGGAAGCCCCGAAGCTCATGACCTGGCTCACAATGTCTCCGCCCTCGAAGAGAACTTTCAATTGCGGCAAATCTCTGGCGAGCCTGGCGCGGATGGCTTCCTGTGCTGATGCAGTATGGAGCCGGACACCGGGATTGAGGGCGATCGTAAGGACCGCTTCGTGCGGGCCGGTTGTGAAGAGGTGAATCAGGTTGACCGGATAGCTGGACGCATGGGTACCCACAAAGCTTGTGGTGATGGCGACTCGATCTGGACCAAGCGTTTCTTTGATGAGTTCCAGCGCGCGTAATGCCATCGGTTCAGTGCGTTCAAGTCGAGTCCCTGTGGGAGCGAAGACACGAAGGCGTAGTTGAGTCGCAGAAGAATTCGGAAAGATCTCCAGACCGAGTTTGGGTGGCACCATCCAGAGGATGAGTCCGCAGAGCAGAAAGTATGCGGGCATCATTGCCCAGCGCAGCGAAACAAGACCCTCCACGATGCTGCGATAAGCGGCTCGGTAGGCGGGCTCGGGCCGGGCTGCGTGCGGGCGCATCAGTTTTGCGGCGAGAACAGGAACGAGCGTACTCGACAAAAGATAAGACGTAATCATCGAGAAGCCGACGGCAAGGGAGAGCGGGACGAAGAGCTGGCGGCCGGCACCCGTCATGAAGAAAGCGGGCACGAAGACAGCGAGAATCGAGATCATGCTGAGCAGTCGAGGGATTGCCGTACGTTTGCAGGCAGCGAGAATGGCTTCGTTTGGACTAATGCCTGTTTGCATCTCGGAATGGATGTTTTCGATTTCGACGGTTGCCTCATCGACCAGGACGCCGACGGCGAGCGCAAGCCCGGCGAGAGTCATGAGGTTGATGGTTTGGCCAGTGGCCCAGAGCGCGATCAGGGCACTGAGGAGCGCGATGGGGATTGTAGCCAACACGATCAGGGCCGAGCGCCAGTCGCGAAGAAACAAGAGAACCATGAGACCCGTCAGGAAAGCGCCAAGCAATCCTTCGTTCGTCAAGTTTTGAAGGGCGGAAGCAACGGCTGGGGTCTGATCGAACTCAACCGAGACCTGCACGTCTTCGGGCACAATCTTCTGAAAACTCGGGAGCGCTTCGCGCACACGCTGCATGACGGCGAGAGTAGAAGCGTCTGCTCGCTTGGTGATTGGAATATACACGGTACGCTTGCTGTTCACGTGCGCGTAAGCAGTGAGAATGTCAGCACCATTTTCGACGCTGCCGATGTCGCGGAAGTAGACCGGAGTTCCCTGCCCCATGCGGATGGGTGCGTTTGCGAGTTCGCTTAAGTCGCCGCCGATGGTGGCATTGGTAGAGGCGATGCGGGTGAGATCGCCGGTGCGCACAACGCCTGAAGGTGCCACTACGTTGGTAGTCGAAAGTGCGCGGATGGCTTCTTCAGGCGAAATTCGATATTGACGCAATTTCTCGGGGTCGAGACGAATCAGGATCGTGCGCTGTGCGCCACCAAAGGGTGGAGGAGCAGAAACGCCCTGAAGTGTTGCAAAGAGCGGACGCACCCGATTGATGGCAAAATCCTGCATCTCGGCGGGCATGCGGGTCTGGCTCGAAAAGACGAGTTGCCCGATAGCGACGCTGCCGGAATCAAAGCGTGTGATGAAGGGCGGCACCGCACCGGGAGGCATGAAGGCGCGGGCACGATTGGCATAGCCAACCACTTCGCTCATCGCGCTGCTCATGTTCGTACTCTGATAAAAAGTAATTTTGATCAAAGCTGCGCCCTGCACACTGCGCGACTCGATCTGCTTGACCCCGCTCACGTAGAGCAGGTGGTACTCGTAATAGTAGGTTGCGAAACCGTCCATCTGGACGGGATCAAGACCACCGTAAGGCTGAGCGATGTAGATTGTGGGCCCATCGATATCAGGGAAGATATCGATGGGCATTCGCCGGGTGGCGAAAAAGGCTGTGATCAGGATTGCGATCACAGCAACGAAGATGGATACAGGCCGCCGGAGGGCGAACAGGACGAGGCGCATGAGTTAGGGCTGCTCCGCTTCGGCCAGGAAGTCCGTAAGATCCCCTTGGGCGATCGCAAGGCCAAGCTGGGCGCGCCAGATGCCTAGACGGGCGAGGCTATCGTCAATCTCGGCTGCAGTAAGCAGTCGCTGTGCGTCCGCAACTTCAATGATTGAGATCAGACCGGCCCGATAACGGGCTGCGGCTTGCGCCTGAGCTTCGCGAGCCGACTTCAACTGAATCGGGGAGTTGCGGGCAAGTTCGGCAGCAGTGTTGATTTGAATCCGGGCCTTCAGGCGCTGGGTTTCAAGATCGCGCAAGAGCTGCTCGTAGCGGGCCTGATCTGCACGCCCACGGGCTGCTTCAATTTCCTTACGTACACGGATGCCGGGCAATTCCATGAGCGAATAGGTGACAGTAAAGCCGACACCCCAGTTGTAGATATTCGGCCCGAGGCCGCTGGCCGCGCCACCCGTAGTGAAGTCAGGATTGGCACCAGTGCCTCGCGCATAGAGAGTGCTTTGCATATTGAATTTCGGATAGTAACTGCGTTCGAGCACTTTGAGCCTCGCACCGGATTCGTCCTTGGCAATGGATTGTTCGAGCGCGACCGGATGATCCTTGAGATCGGCATCAGCAAATGCGTTCGGAGCGAGATCGAGGAAGTGCTGCCTGTCGATTTGAACTTGTGCGGCGGGAAGATTCAGCAGTTGCGACAGGTTCGATATTGCAATCTGCAAGGCACCGCTCGCCAGAATGACCTGGTTATCCAGAGCTGCACGCTCGGCGTTGGTACGTGAGATGTCAATGCCCGGACGGAGACCGCTGTCGACTAAGCTGCGAACAATGGGCTCGACGGTGGCGATGCGGTCTCGGCCAGCTTTGGCTGCGCCAAGCGCCTGCTCTGCGGCCAGCACCGTAAGGTAGGCATCTGCAGTCATTGCAGCCACTTCAAAGCGGGTTCGCTTCAGACTCGCCTTCGCGCGCCTCTCTGCAGTTTCATTTACGGCAATCGTGGCACGCCGCAGTCCGAAATCAAATGGTTCCCAGGAGATGAGAAAGCCGACTGCAGTACCCCAGACACTGGTGCCAGCATTTGCGTCGAGAGGTGGCCCCGATATGGGCGAGATCACCTGCGGCTGCAGCAACATGCCATAGACATTGTTGCGTGTAGCGCGATTCATTTGAGCGATGGCATCGGCTTTTGGCAAATACGCGAGCCGTGCCAGGTTGATTCCGGCAGTGGCAGCCTTGATCTGCTCTTCGTTGACCCGCGTCGAGGGATACTGTTCGATCGCCTGTTTGACCGCTTGAGAAATCGTAAGTGTCTGGGCAGATGCAGAGATGGCGAAGCAGCAGAGCAGGCAGACCGGCAGGCTCAGCGCGCAATTCCTCGCTTGCTGCTGCGAACGAAACGGGCGACATGATCCGCGAGCGGGTGAGCAAGCGTATCGAGCTGCTGGCAGGCTTCTTCCTTCTTGAGCGCACTTCGATAGAGGGTACGGTAACAACATTTCACTGTAGCAATTTCGTCTGTTGTGAAGCCTGCGCGACGAAGGCCAACGAGGTTCACACCTTCGACAGCGACATCAAATTTCGAGTAGAGAAAAAAGGGAGGCAGATCGGAATTGACACGCGTATTACCGCCAACCATCGCGAGTCGGCCGATCTTGGAAAACTGATGTACGACCACACCGCCGGAGATAAAAGCCTGGTCCTCAACCTCAACATAGCCGGCAAGCAGTGAACAACTGGCGACAACAATTTGACTGCCAAGTTGGCAATCGTGAGCAATGTGACCGGAGGTCATGATGAAATTGTGATCCCCAAGTACGGTTGAGGCCTCTGGCTTGGTGGCACGAGAAATTGTGAAGTGTTCGCGAATCTTGTTGTGATTACCAATGCGTAAGTAGCTGCGCTCTCCCTTGAAGTTTTTGTCGAGAGGATCGGTGCCAAGTACGACGGAAGCACTGATTTCATTGGCGTTTCCGAGAGTAGTCCAGCGCTTGATGTAGACGTAGGGATCCAAAATGCAGTCGCGGCCGAGCGCGACATCTTGCTCGATAATGCAGAATTCGCCGATCACGCAACCGGGGCCAATGATCGCATCTGGGTGGATTCTGGCGGTGGGGGCCACACGCGCCCCCGGGTCTATGGGCATAAATAGATTATGCGTGTTCGTGAACTGGCTGAGCGACTGGGCCTCACTTTCGAAGGTGACGGCGAAAATGAGATCGAAGGAGCGGCGGAGCTGGAAAGAGCTGGAGGTCGTGAACTTTCGTTTGTTGCGGCGAGAAAATTCTGGAAGCTGGCTGAAGCTTCGGCAGCAGGCTGTCTGATTGTTACGATGGAATTCCCTTCGACCGGCAGGAGCCTGATTCGAGCCGTTGAGCCAAGAGGTGCCTTTGCTGCAAGCTTGCGGATCCTCTACAAGAAGGCGAGCTTCAAGCCGGGCATTCATGCATCGACGGTAATTGAAGAGGGAGTCACTCTTGGAATCGATGTCTATGTAGGGCCGCATACATTGCTAGCCGCAGGCGCAAGGATCGGAGACCGTGTGCAGATCCATGCAGGGTGCGCCGTTGGACGCAATGTAGCAATTGGCGCGGATAGTCTGCTGCATCCGCGCGTAACGATATACGAGGGCGTCGTCATCGGCGAGCGTGTGATCCTCCACTCCGGCGCGGTGATCGGAGCAGACGGCTTTGGCTTTGTTCCGGTAGATGGAGCATGGCAGAAGTTTCCCCAAGTCGGCGGGGTGAAGATTGGAGACGATGTCGAGATTGGGGCCAACTCCTGTGTGGACCGGGCTGCGCTGGGCCTGACCTGGATCGGCGATGGCGTGAAGCTGGACAACATGGTGCACATCGCACACAATTGCCAGATTGGCGATCACGTGGTGATTGCGGCGCAGACCGGATTGTCAGGCGGGGTAGTGGTAGGGAATCAGGCGATCATCGGTGGCCAGGTTGGAATTGGAGACAAGGCGCGGATTGAGAGCGGAGCAGTGCTTGGATCCGGCTGTGGGATCCTCACTTCAAAGATTGTACGTGCCGGGCAACCCGTCTGGGGAACCCCAGCAAGGCCGCTTAGAGAATACCTGGAGCAACTGGCTCTGGTAGCTCGACTTCCTCAAATGAAAGAAGAGCTTCGTCAGATTCAGACGATAGTGCAAGATCTATCGGAGCGGCTGGGACTTCCACAGCAAGCTCGAGGCGAGTCGGATCGCTCAGACGAATAAAAATCGACCCACCATTGCGGGCCACAACATTTTCGATGCATTCCAGAGTGAGATTCGATCCGGCAGGAAGATTTGCATCATCTCCTGTTGAGCCCTCTGCGCGAGCACGCAACAGAATGCCGCCACTTGCAAGTATGCTGGTGGCAACAGTAATTTCGGCCCCGGGCTTGGCAACAGTACTGAAGAAGCGGCAGATGCCGTGTACAAGTTCGCGGCCTTGCTGGTAATCCATCCAGGCGAGTGCGCTCGCTAACTCGAGATTGAAGTGGACACGACAGGTGTCGTGCTGCATTTGCTCCAGTACGAATTCGCTTAACAGTTCATCGAGATCAATTGCTTCGGGCCTCGCTGAAGGGTCTTGCGACAGGGCAAGCGAATCACTCAGAATCCATCCGCTTTGCGCGACGAGATGGCGTAGTTTGGTGAGTTGCTCGAGCACTCGTGGCTCGGCATGAGGGAGCGCGAGTTCAAGATAGTAGGCAATGGATTCAATCGTGCTGAGCGGTTGTCGCAGCTCGTGAGCGAGATTGCAGAGTAGATTTTCTTTAGATTGCGGCATCGACAGAAATTTTCACCTTGTGCCGGGGGAGCTTCCACAGTATACATAACTCAATGACTAGAAGAAGCGCGATTTTTATGTCAGCCCCACTGTGGGCTCAATCAAGTACCAAGTACCGTACTGCCATTATCGGTGCCGGATGGTGGGGCAACAATATTTTGCGTTGTGCGATGGAGGCTGGACAATCGAAAGTGGTAGGTATTTGTGATGTCGATGAACGGGCTTTGAGTGCAACTGCGGCCGAGGTAAAAAGGCTCACAGGCGATGAGCCGAAGCACTACCGCGACTACCGGGAGATGCTAGCCAGGGAGAAGCCTGAGATCTGCATCGTTGGGACTCCGGACCACTGGCATGCCCTGCCGGCGATTGCGGCCATGAAGGCTGGCGCGCACGTCTATGTTGAGAAGCCGATCTGCCACACCTTGCGTGAGGGGAGCGCAATGGTGCGAACAGCGAGAGCGACACAGCGTGTTGTGCAGGTAGGAACACACCGCAGAATGTCACCTCACTGCATCTCAGGGATGGAGTTTTTGAAGAGCGGCAAGGTGGGCAAAATTGGCATGGTGCGCACCTTTGTTGGAAGTGCGGGAGGGGCCGGAGTAAAGACAGCCGATAGCGAAGCACCCAGGGAGCTGAACTGGGATGCGTGGTGTGGCCCTGCGCCGCTGAAGCCCTACAACAAAACGATTCATCCGCGGGGGTTTCGCCAACATATGGACTTCGCGAATGGAACCGTGGGCGATTGGGGCATTCACTGGTTTGATCAACTGCTTTGGTGGACTGAAGAGAAGTACCCGCGCAAAGTATTTTCGACTGGTGGCCGCTTCATCCGGCAGGACAACACGGATGCGCCGGACACCCTGATTACAAGC
>JANXLY010000321.1 GCA_025354885.1 Acidobacteriota bacterium
GGCATCTCTGCTTCCACTGCCCCGTTCGGCTCACCCGCAGGGTGATCCACTTCCGCGCTCTTGAGTTTCGCCATGCCTCTCAGTATGAAAGACTTATCCCCGCAATGCTATTCCCGCGACAGTCAAACCGCCGTTTTTAGGCTGAACCGAACAATGCGCTCGATCGATTTTTCAAACTGATCCCAATAAGTGACGTACAGGCGTCCAGGGTAAAGCGTATCGCCAATCAGCAGCAGGCCGGTGCGCTTGTCGTAGAAAGCAACGTCGGTGGAATGATGGCCTGGCACTGGTACAACTTCCAGCGTGCGGCCGCCCAGATCCAGCGTGCCGACCGATTCCGGCCAGCTTGTGATCGAAAACGCTTTCTGGATCGACGGAATGTCGAAGGGAACAAACTCGATGTCCTTGCGATCCTTAAATTGCGGATCGCCTGCGATGTGATCCGAATGGCCGTGCGTATGAATCACCATCTTCTGAATCGACTCGCGACCCTTGCGTTTGAGCCATTTCTCAACCACTTGATCGAAGACGCGCCCGATGTCATTTTGCCCTGCACCAGTATTGATTAGCGTTGCCTTGTCGTTGCCGAAGATCACGTAGAGAAAGGGCTTTTCGTAGTGCGTGCAACCGGATTCCCGAAGGATGTAGAGGTCGGCGTTGTACTCATGAATTTGCCACTCGGATTCTTCCATGCACTTGGGGCCACCGGCGATCCAGTGTGCGGGGAGAACGCCAGCTTCAACTCCAGCGCCGTCAGATTGAGGGACTTGTGAATAAAGGCTGAGGATGCATAGCGCGGCGACTGGGGCGAGCATGCGAAACACGGAAAGTGGCTTCGTCATGATGAAATGCAGCATGAGGGATGTGGGCCTCGAATGTCAATGCGTTATGCTAGATATTGGAAGGGCGGGAGTAACTCAGTGGTAGAGTCTCAGCCTTCCAAGCTGTTGGTCGCCGGTTCGATCCCGGTCTCCCGCTCCAGAAAATCAATCACTTAGAGGCTGGCAACTGTCAGTCGGTGGGGTTTTACAGGGTAAAACTACTCCGAATTTAGAGGCGAACTGTTTCGCCTCTGGTGACAGTATGCGGTAAGGGTCTATTCGGAAGCAAGAATTTTTTCAAGTTTTTTTTGAGCCCACCGTAATTTCGCCGCTTCGCTGGCTTTTTTCTTTCGTTCTTCTGGGCTTAACATGGCAAACCCTTTGGGAACTTTCGCTAGGCCGCCACGGCGTCCCGTCTCCACAAAGATTTGCCGCTTCTCTGACATGCCTTCAGTATGCGGTAGAGAATACATCGGTTTCAATCCTTTTTGCTCCCTGTTCCATTGACGATCTTCTTGGCAACCCGTTCCACCGCATCATCTTGAAATCCCTCGGGTATCTGAGTGTAGACATTGCTTGTCATCGCGATGCTCGAATGGCGGAGCTGGCCCTGAACTGCCTTCATGCTCACCCCCTCAGCGTGCGCTATCGTCGCGCACCCACGACGGGGATACGCGGAGCTGCTTGGCGACTTCGGACACAGTCAGCAGTTTCTCTAGGATGAATGCTTATTCGTCAGGAAATGGGCAAAGCATTACACGATAAAGCTGTTTTTAACCGGCCAGTTTCGCGGATCTTTCCTTCGCTTCTATCCTGAATTTAACAGCCTCATTTACCGCCTGCATATCGGAACCGCAGAAAGCCGACCGGATCACTTCAATGATTCCAGGAGGCGTTCGATTCGCTCCGTCAACAGGTTCTCCCGAGCGCTCGTCTCGATGATCTGCCGTGTCAGCTCTTCGAGCGCTTTCCCTTGCTCGCGGTATGCCTTCCAGAGCACGAACAGCGCCGCCGTTTCCAGTACTACAATCGCCCCGCTCTCCCACAACTTCGCCGGAATGCCCGGGATATCCGCTTGGAGCCAACCCACCAAAAGATCCATTCATTTTATCGCCTTTCAGGATTAAGTCCTGCTGGTGTATTGCCAGATCTGGAGTCACGGCGCACGTCGCTTCAAATTCTTTGAAAAAATAGTGAGATCTTTCGCACGGCAATCCCACTTCCCCTACCTATGGCTTCAAAGGTGTCATTCCTTTGGGTAATCTGCGGGGCCGTTGAGTATGCCCTGACGCCCACACGCTGCATTCTGTTTGCTGTAACGCTCGCGGTCGCGTGGATGCCGCCTGATTGGGCGCGCTGGCTGTCTGCCCTATGGGGCCTGGTGTGGCTTGCAGAGTTCGCTGTGACTCAACTTCTTCGGCGCATTTCAACAGACGAAGCTTGGATACCCTGAAGCGCCTACCGCTTCTCGGTCCCCATCAGAATCTTCAATGCATCCTCCGGAGTATCCGCTTGCTCCATCGCTTTACGAACACGGATAGCTTCCACTCCACCAGGTGCCCAGCCGCGAACGATGCTCTCGGCCCATTTGTCGAACTTGCTTGGATCTATGAGCGCCTTGACAGTGCTGTCGGCGTTGTCGAGTAATGTGCTCACGGTCGGGCCCATCAGCCATTGGCCGATGCGATCCTTCAGCCTCCCACTCCCTACATTCTCCAAGCCGGGAATAGTGAACACGCCCATCTGATATTGCAGCCGCCCAGCTTGTAGCCAAGCCGCAACGTTCCATTCCTCTTGCCACTGCTCAATCCAGTCAGTGATCTCCCAGTCCGGGAACAGCGCCTTGAACGCCTGAAGGATCAGCAGTGAAGCAGGTCCACCCAGCGCCACCGTCCACACAGCGAACTGCGCTTGCTGCTTCCGGTCAAGCTGGCCTATAAACTCAAGCTGCTTAATCGTAAACGTCTTGAACTGCATCAGAATCTTCCCGCCAGGAGTACGCGAGAACAATGGCGCATCGAGACGACCGGCGTTGAACTGCGTTACCCGCACCACTTCACGCGCTCGGCGCACGGCATCCTCGCCGCTCAATCCTTCGCTCTTGGCCATCTCAAGCCCAGCCAGATACGCCGTAGCCCTGTTCAGGCTCTCACTTTTGTCAAAGAGGAACGAAAGTGCTTTCTGC
>JANXLY010000337.1 GCA_025354885.1 Acidobacteriota bacterium
CGACTGAATTTCTTTTACTGTGGGTGGGTGGAAGTATTTTGAACGAAAGAAATATCGGAGAATCGGGAAGCAAGTGGCTAGCAAAAAAAGAGTCCAAAGCAAGGCCGAGAGCGTCGACGCATCCAGCGCAACTACGGATGGCAAAGTCAGGGAAGCGTTGCGGGCGCTTGAGGAAAGAAGCACGCCGCATGACAGAGAGAACTTGCTTCGCTTTGGCATCGGGGCGAAAAACGCAATCGGTGTTTCTATGGCGAACATTCAAAGCATAGCCAAGCTCCTTGGCAAGAGTCACGAAGTTGCGGCTGGGCTTTGGGATACCGGTTGTTACGAAGCCCGCATGATGGCCGCTTATGTTGACGAAGTGGTGAAAGTAAGCTCCGCACAGATGGAGGAGTGGTGCCGGGATTTCGATAACTGGGGCATCGCCGACACGGTATGTTTCGTGCTCTTCGACAAGACACCGTATGCATGGCAGAAGGTAACGGAGTGGAGCGTTGATGAAGATGAATTCGTGAAACGTGCGGCATTTGCCTTGATGTGGGGGCTCAGCGTGCATGACAAGCGGAGTGGCGACGAGAAGTTTATCGAGGGACTTCGGCTGATAGAAACGGGTGCCTCCGATGAGCGTCACTTTGTCAAAAGGCTGTGAACATGGCGTTACGAGCCGTTGGGAAACGAAATGCTGCTCTCCATCGGGCTTCACTGGCAGTGGCCCGAAAACTTTCCAGTTCCAAGGAGGCGACGCCAAGGTGGATCGGGAAGGATGCAGTGAGGGAACTCACGAGCGCCTCTGTTGTAGAGAGACTCGCACGAAAATCGAGCTGCTGGGGTTGAGAAAAGAGTCAGCAGGAAAAACAGAAAAATTTGCGAGAGCCTGTGTCGAGTTTTAGTTTGAGACGAGGTAGTGCGAGTTTTGCTGATTGCGCTTCGAGGGAATCGGGTGCGAGCAGGAGGAGCTGCTCGTAGAGGTCGACTGCTCGTTGGCGGGCTTGTTCGGAGGATGTTTTGGTTGTGCGGGCACCTGTTGCGGATATGTCGTCAGACGGGGCTTGACTTAGAGCCCACCACGTTTCGTTGGCCTGTGCCAGATGATAAATTTGCTCCTTGCGAAATGGAGTGTCGGGGTAGCTGTTGAGAAAGGCTTCTCCCCTTTGAATGACTGCCAGGAAGCAGTTGGGGCCGTCGCAGCCAAAGCGGGTTGTCCCGCAGGCGAGTTGTTGCAGAAGCAGGAAGGCGCGTTGACCCCAAGAGGTGGCGGGGAATTCTTTCCAGGCGCGGGCAAGAAGGTTGTAGTCGTAATCGAGATAGCCGCTGTAGTGTCCGATTCCACCAAAATGAACGCCGTAACTCGCCAGTTGGCTGTTGAGCTTTTCCAGGCCATCGTTGATAACGATGTTTTCTGAACCGTTGATGACCGTGCTGGTGACGAGCAATATAGCGAGGCGGCGGACCAATTGATCGGATGCTACAAGGGCTGCGGCGCGTTGTTCTGGATCTCCCTTGGACAGGCGCAGCAAGCGGAATATAGCCAGTCGCGTTTCTTGTTCTTGTTTGATGCGATCGGACTCGGGCTGCCGGGTTTGGGTGTTGGTTGTTAAGTCGGTGCCGGGAAATAGCAGTTGGAGTTGTTTTGCGAGAGTGGCTTGGGAGAGGGAAGTTTCGGACTGGAAGTAGTGATCGAGACGCCGCGCCGCTTTGTGCTGCTCCAGGAGTTTGTCTTCGAGTGCGATGAGGATGACGCCAGTGCGGATGCCGACGGGGAGCATGTGAGTGCGGTTGCGGTTCAGGAATATTGTTAGCGTTCCGGTGTGCCAAGAGTTGCCCGGATCTTGACGAGTGACTCCAAACTCGTACCATTGTTCGGGAATGGAAGGTGCGCCGTAAGTTTTTGTCAACTGCTGGATGAGTAAGTGTTCGACTTCGGCGCTTTGTTCCGGGTAGGGGTTGAGGGGCCGAATGTCAGAGCGAAGCAGAAGCAGTTTGGGATCGGCGTGGTCTACAGGGTAATAAAAGGATTCGGCGATCACGTCTTCGCCGGGTTGAGGGCAGTAATAGGCGTGCTCGTTGAATCCGAATTGAGAGGTTGGTTGCGCGGGAACGAAGGTACATTTGCCCGACGCCGCATCGTACTTGCGTTGCCATTTTAGCTGCTGGAGGCCGGACCACATTTTTGCGGCGATTTGTTGCGCCGTGCTTGAGGATGGAGGGGCGGCGAGGAGGACGGAAACCAAGGGGCCGGCGCGGCGATTGTAGAGGACGCGGATGGTGGTTTCGCCTTGGGTTTGTGCGGATTGCGGGACTTTGAAATTGATTTGAGCGGCGGAGACGTAGAGGAGGCCAGCGGCGGTGCCCCCGACCTGAACTTCTACATCACATAACTTGTCCGGAAATTGGTGTGGAGCGGAAGTGTTTGGGTCTGGCGATACGGTGCAAGTGTAGATGGGGCCGAGGTTTTGGCCGTAGATCGAGACTATTCTGCCGGGAGTGATCGCGCCGGGTTGCGCACTGCCGCTGTGGGCGATGCTGGCAGCGGAATAGGTGGGTTTTGCGGCTTCTGTTTTGAGTGTGAATTTGACAGGGGATTGCGGCGCAGGAGGTTTTACTGAGCATGCCAAGTGGAGGCTAGCAGTCAGGACTAGGACGCAGATGGGCTTGTGCACCATGTATCTAGTGTGACGCTTATGGGCACGTTGCTGTTTCGTGTGGTTGAGTTTGCTAGCGGATGGTGAGGTAGGCGGGGGGGCTGGCCTGGCCTCCGATGCTGATTACCAGGGGTTGTTCGCCTACTGGTGCGGTGGCGGGGATTTCAAGGTTGACTTGCATCAGGCCAACCAGTCCATAAGGTATTGCAGCAAAGAGGATGCGGGCATTCTGATTGCCGATCGTGGCGGTGACGCGGCCGAGTGGTTGGGGGAGATTTGCAACCGCAATGCTGCCGTCAGGAGCGTTGCCCGTCGCGATCGGAGGAGTAACTGCACCTATGCCAGTTACAAATGCGAGAACGATTGAATTGCGAGCGGCGGTGTTTTCCGGGACGAGCTTGCGGCCGTCACTGGTGTAGATACCAGGGTTGGTGTTAGTTACCGGGAAAGTAGTGGAGGCGGTTTGGCCATCCACGTCGATGGTGAGCGTGGCAGTACCGGGCTCCGTCTCCCACGGGACCTGGAAGTTGATTTGACCTGCGCCTGCGTAGAGAAGCGGGGCAATACGGCCGTTGACTTTGGCAGCGGTGACACCAAGAGTGGTGGGAAGCGGGATGCGGTACGCGATGCTCGGGCCATCAGCAAGATTGGTGCCGAAGGCGCTGGCTAGAGCACCGGCGGTGAGGGCACCTTTGTAAGAAGCGTTGTGGACTACCCCGCCGGTTGCGAGGACGGGAGGTGTTCTCGGGGTGAGGACGCGAAACGTGATGGGGATGGTCAGGCTTTGTGGAATCGATTGAGGCGAGTCAATGAAGAGCCTTGCCTTGTAAGTGCCCGCAGTGACGCCGGTGAGCGAGGCGCTGAGCGAGAGGATGGATGAGCCGGAGCCCGTGAGGGGGCCAACGTTGAGCCAGGAGACGTCTTTTTGAGATTGCACAACGCGGGCAGTCCAGGAAACGCCAGTGCGGTTGAAGGTGAGGGGGAGCTGGATCGGCGTGATGTCTGTAGTGCGCGTGATGAGGGCAGAGAAGCTGGCTTCGGAAACGGGAGTGCTGAGGCTGGCCGGGCTGGGAAGAGGGCCGACAAAGCGGGTTGAGACCTTGGATGAGATGCGGTTGCCGCCAGCATCGGTGCCTTCAACCTCGATGTCCAGAATGTCCGGAACGCGGATGCCGGTCCAACAGATTCCGCCGATAGCAGCGCCACGGGCGGCAATTTGTGCACTATCAAAATAGTCGGAGATGACTGCGCTGAGGTCATTGGCGCCTGCTGTGAATTTTGTAAGTTTGACCGGGAAGCCGGATTGCTCAGAAACAACGAGGTATTGCAGCCAAGGGCAGTCTGTGGAGCCTGGATTCTGTTGAACCTGAGTCGGGAGGCTGAGGAGCGTGATCTGGGCACGGGCCGGTTTGGCATTGAAGGGAACCGTGAGGGTGCGTGTCCAGGTACCACGAGTGACTGTGTCGGTTCCGCCGAGGACGAAAACGCGTTGCGCAGGAACAGTGATGTTGCGACTGCGGAGGTCTACCTGGAGGGTGGAGTTTGCGTTGAGAGTGGTGGAGCCGAACCAATCCTGAATGTTGGCGGAATAGTTTGTTCCGTCGATGCTGAGAGTAGTGAGCTGGGTTGCTATACCAGAGGTTTCTGCGGCGTTGATGGAGTAGAAGAAAGTGTAGCCGTCGCTGTCTGGGTCGGACTGGAGAACCGGGTTGGGATTGATGGAGAGAATGACACGACTCTCGCGGATGGTGATGTTGGCTGAGACGTTGATGGTGAGGGGAACGACGGTGCCGGAGGCGATACGGACGGTGCCGGTTTGGGGACCGCTGAGGTTGAAGAAGGTGGGATTGATGGTGATGTTGATGGTGGCGGGGGTGGTTGAAGATACTTGAGTTGACGAAGTAGTGGCGAGGATCCAGGGAGCGGAGGGAGTGAGGGTAAA
>JANXLY010000263.1 GCA_025354885.1 Acidobacteriota bacterium
TGGTTCTGGTGGAAATGGGCGACGGATGCCTGGTGGTGGACCGCCGATATCGGTAGGGAACGGCAGGTTGAAGTCGGCTGGCACTTCGGAGATTGCGCGTGCATCTGGTGGCGACAGCATGTCAGTGGATGATGCGACGGCATTGCAGGATACGCTGGAGCGGATTCGCCAAAGCTATGCACTTTATTTCAATGCGCCTGAAGGTGTGAAGCAGGGGGAGCGGCGGAATGTCGAGATTGCGCTGGCTGGGCGGCGTTTTCCGAATGCGGAATTGCGCTATCGGCAGAGTTACGTTGTGACTGAAGGTGGAACGACCAGTGCTCCGACGGGCGGCATGAATGATGATGCACCGACGGTGACGAGGCGTAATCCGGGTACGAGCGGGAACGTTGGAGTTTTTGATACGCCGCCTGTGAGGACTAGTGAGCCGGACGTGGATAATTCGGGTGGGGCGCCGAAGATGAAGCGACGGCCCGCTGTGGATGACCCTGGGACGAAGGTTGGCGGGTGGCGCAGGGCGGACAATGCTCCGGCGAGTGCGGGGAGTGTGCCGGCGACTGCTCCGGTGCCGGAGAAGGCTCCTGTCTTGAAGCCTGCAGTGAAGGCTGAAGAAGAGAAGGTGCCGACCGAGGGGACAGGCGGGTTCCGAAGAATCAAACCGGGCGAAAAGCCGTAGGGATTGGATTCGTAGATTCTGTCGAGACGGTTTTGTTTGTCTATTGTGTCGTTAATACTAGTGGCAGGAGTGAGGGCGCAGTCAAGCGAACCATTCAAGTCCGCATTAGCAAAGGCGATCAGCAGTTTGTGGCTGAGTGCCTGGATCTTCCTGTCGTGACGCAAGCCAAGAGTCTCGATGAATTGACTCAGAAAATTCAGGAAGCAATCGCTCTTCACTTACAGGAGGAGGACTTGGCTGAGTTGGGAATCTCGCCACATCCAACGATTCTGGCCACAATGGAGCTTGATGCCGTCGCCTGATGGCAAAGTTGCGCGTTCTTTCGGGATGTACTTCGAGCCGCAGCTTACGACTGACTAAACTGTCACTTGCCGATGCTGGTGATTTTTCGTCTACGTACATTCACCTTGTTGGCCGTTTATCTCGAGCAGATGGATGTGGCACACGGCCAATAGGGCTAGCGCCAGAGGCGCGTGAGGGGGCCTTTTGGCCCAACGACGGGATCCTGGTTGGGGAATGGCAGTGTGCGCATGCGTTCAGCGGCGATGGCATCGGGGGCTGCTCGGCATAAGTCCCAATTCTGATTGAGGGCGTAAGCGCCGATCACCAGAAAGTCAGCGCTCGCAGAGAGGCGGCAGTGGCCGGTACCGCAGGGGAGAACTGCCACATCGCCTGCGCGGACCGTAAGCTCCTGCCCCGATGGGGCTTCGCCTCCGAGCATCAGCTTTGCTTCGCCACTGGCGAAGCCGAGCACTTCGTGTGCGGTCGAATGGTAGTGGTGAAAGGGGTAGACTCCGTTGCGCCATTGGGGTTGCCAGGCGTTTTTCGACAACAGCGATTCAAGAACGGAAGCCGGGTCTGAAACGCCAGGGGCGAGGACGCTGCGGTAGAGCAAAACAGGAAGGTGTTCGTTGTTGGGCATCCAGCCGTTGCGCTTGAGGAGAAGGGTTTCGGGCTCGCGACCGGCAGCCCAGAGCGTGTGGGCTTGACCGATGCCAAGGGCGGCGATGGCTTGTGTGACGAAGCGGCGGTCCATGGAAAAACCTTAGCACTGAATGGGAGGAGTTCAAGAGCGCTTGGGCCAGTAGCCGTCGCGGGTTTGGACGATGAGTCCTTTTTGTTTGGTGGTGAGCTGGATCTTGCGGAAGGCGGGGTAGCCGACGGGAATGTCCGATACATAACCAATGCTGTACTGGCTGCGGAGTTCCTGCTCGATCTGCGCAAAGATCTGGTCTATCGAAAGTTTTTTGGTGACTTCGAAGAAGCCAGCACCAGTTTCTTTGGCGAGCCGGTTCATGACGGCGTGCCCGTCGGCACCACCAAAACTGAAGCTGTAAAAGCCTGCGTCGGTAAAGTAGATCGCGTAGACCAGGGTATCGGCGCGGAGTGCGGCTTCAATCGCCATGGGGAGCGTGTGGTCGCTTGAGGAATCTACTCCGTCAGAGAGCAGGATGAGGGCTTTACGGCCAGTTTCGGTCTTCATCAACTCTGAGCCAGAGGCAACGGCGTCGAATAAAGCAGTGCCGGAGCCACCAGCGGCCTTCAATTCTTTTCGCGTGGGAGTGTCGATGTCGTTGAGGGTATCTTCGAGCTGTTTGCGCGAATTACTGAAACCGAGGCGAACGCGGGCGAGTGTATCGAACTGGATCAGGAAGACTTTATCGAGCTTTTCGCGGACGACCTGATCGAGGAAGCGGTATGCGGCGGCGCGCTCGGCTGGGATCACTTTCTCCTGGCTCATGCTGATGTCAACGAGCAGACCGAGGCGGAGTGGGAGATCGGATTGCTGAGAGAAGTATTGGATCTTTTGCGGCTTGCCGGTTTCAGAGAGCAGGAAATCGTCTTGAGAAAGATTCTGGACGAGTTCGCCCTTTTTGGAGCGGACGGTGGCGAGCAGGTTGATTACATTGACGCCGGTAGAGAAGGTTGTGTCCTGAGCGAGAGCCGCACTGGACTGGAATAAGAGGGAGCGGCGGGACAGCATCTTCATTCATCATGCCGGAATTTGAGAAGATTAGAGTGGAAAATGCTGCGTGTTCTGATAGTTGCGGCGCTGACGCTAGGTCTTACGGCCTGGGGCTTTGGAGAAAGCCAGAAAGCTGCGCCCAAAAAAACGACGGTGAAGAAGTCGGTAAGCGCGTCGGCAAAGAATACGAAGAAGAAGACCGTGAGTGCGAAACGGCGGGTGGTGGCAGCAAGAGCTCCAGTGGTCAGTGCGCAAGTAAAGCTTGCCTCGCAGGGCTTTGTAGCAGGTGCCATGGATGCGGTGGCGGCAGCGGCAGTTGAGAATTCGGCGGCGCTGGTGCCTTTTTTTGAGCAGCTATGGCAACTGGAGCAAAAGCGGGTTGAGGATCAATCGCTGCATGTTTTGCAATACGGAGATTCTCATACGGCAAGCGATGACTGGGCAAATCAGTTGCGTCTGATGTTTCAGGATCGGTTTGGGAATGGAGGAGCTGGGTACAGCACAGCTGGGCGGCCCTTTGCCGGATACCGGCGCTATGACGTGAAGAGTGGGCAGAGTCCGCGTTGGGAAACAGAAGGGTTGCTGACCAAGGGCACGGACGGCTATTACGGACTGGGTGGGGCTTCGATTGTGACGCAGCGATCGGGGGAGATGATTTACCTCGATTCAGAAGGTGAAAAAGCGGAGCTTTATTTCTTGAGGCAGCCTGGAGGCGGAAGCTTTCATGTGTTTGTGGATGGAGCAGAAGCGGCGACGGTCGATACGGCTGGGGCAATGGGGCCGGGCTACTGGAGCATGGCGGCACCGGAGGGGTTGAAGCGTTTTACGGTGCAGACAGTGAGCAGTGCGCCGGTGAAGCTGTTTGGCTGGGTGACAGAAAAGAAGCGAGGCTTGACCTGGGAGACGCTGGGTATCAATGGTGCGCAAGCCAATGTGAGTTTACGTTGGGAAGAGAGTCAGTTGCGGGAGCATCTGGAGAAGCGCAATCCGGGGCTGATCGTGCTGGCTTATGGGACGAATGAGGCCAGTAACCGAGACTGGACGCCGGAGACTTATCGCGAGATGTTTCGTGCGGTGTTGCAGAGGTTCAGGGCGATGGCACCGAGTGCGAGCCTGTTGGTAGTGGGTCCGCCGGACCGGGCACAGCGGGTGAACCGGGTGTGGTCGGCAGTGCCGAAGCTGGACATGATCAGCGAGGCACAGCGGGATGTGGCAATTGAGATGGGAGCGGCGTTTTGGGATCTTCGCGAGCGCATGGGCGGCAATGGGGCGATGAAGCGCTGGGTGTATGCGGGTTTTGCGCAGGGAGACTTTGTGCATCTGACGGGAGCGGGTTATCGGCTGGTGGGTGAGACGCTTTATAAGGACCTGATTGCGCATTACGAAGAGTTCCGGAAGATCCGGCAAAGAGTATTCAGTGAGGGAAATGGAAATGGCGATGAAGCAAAAGAGAATCAGTGAACTTGTGGCATTGATCAGTGGTAAACCGGTGAGTATTGGCACGGACGAGAGTTTGTTTGACAGCGGACTGCTGGACAGTTTTGCACTGACCGACCTTGTGAGCGCGCTGGAGAAGGAATACAAGATCCAGGTGCCAGATGGCGATTTGAACCCGCGCAAATTCGATACGCTCGACAAGATTGCGGAGTACATCGAGGCGAATCAGTAAGAGATGGCTTATCTGCGCGGCTTTGGAAAGTATTTGCCGGAACGCATAGTGGACAACGTGGAGATGGCGGCGTTGCTTGGTGTGGAGCCGGAGTGGATCCGCGAGAAGTCGGGGATTGAAGCGCGACGCTTTGCACGCGCAGATGAGACAGTAGCCGAGATGGCAGCAGCGGCGGGACTTGAGGCTCTGGAGAGGAGTGGCGTTGCTGCAAGTGAATTGGGTTTGATTCTGGTGGCGAGCGGTAGTAGCGAGAGAAGATTTCCGGGGCCTGCGAGCGAGGTGCAGCACCTGCTGGGTGCCAGACAGGCTGTGGCGATGGATGTGCCGATGGCGAGTGCTGGAGCGCTGTTTGCCCTGGCGCAGGCGGAGATGTGGGCACTGCGGGTGGGGAAGATTCTGGTGGTAGCGGCCGAGAAGATGAGCGGCATTGTGATGACACAGCCGATGGAGGCGGGAACCGCGATGCTGTTTGGAGATGGAGCAGGGGCTTGTGTGGTGGATTCACAAGAGGGCCGGGCGAGGATTGTCGATTTTGAATTGGGCACGGATGGATCGAGCGCGGGCGAGTTGAGGCTGGAGTTTGGAGAGGCGGTGCATATGAATGGCCGGATGGTAGTTATGCACGCAACGAGGAAAGTGCCGGCGGTCATCCGAGCAGTTTTGACGCGAGCAGGACTGGAGCCGGCGGAGGTGCGAGTGTTTTTGATGCACCAGGCGAATGCAAATCTGCTGGCCAAGATTGCGCAGACACTGGGTGTGGCAGAGGACAAGTTTTATAGCAATATTGCACGTTATGGGAATACGAGTTCTGCGTCGATGCTGATTGCGGCGAGGGAGTGGGACGAAGGATTCGCAAGTGGAGACAAAGTAGTGTTTGCGGCGTTTGGAGCGGGATTCCAATGGGGAGCGATGCTGGTGGAAGGAGTTTAGAGATGCCTGAACTGATTGCGGGTCCGACAACGATTCCGGTGCCCGGTGGCAAGCGGATTGACGAGTACGTGGGTAGGGTCAACACGAAGGAAGAGCGCTTGAGTGTGGCGCATATGAGAAGCCCGAGCGGCTGGAGTGAGCCGGGGCAGAGACCGGAATTTGACGAATACACGGTGGTGTTGCGCGGCATGATGAGGGTGGAGCATGAGGGCGGAGTGATGGAAGTGGGGGCAGGTCAAGCTGTGCTGACGCGAGGCGGTGAGTGGATCCGTTATTCGACGCCCGGCGTTGAAGGCTGCGAGTACGTGGCGATCTGTCTGCCGGCTTTTGCGGTCGACACGGTTCACCGGGACGAGTAGAGTTAGGCTATGAAGCAGAAACTGCTCTACGGGCTTGGTGTGTTATCGCTGACAGTGCTGGTGTGTCTGCTGGTGTGGCAGGGCAGCTTTAGCTTTGGCGACTTTACGCCTGCCGGGCCACAGCAGGTCACGATCTTCTGGGCCGTATCCACTGTAGTTTTTCTGCTCACGGTGCTGATCGGGTTTTTACTGTTTCGCACCTTCGTCAAGATTTATCTGGAACGCCAGCGAAATCGCGAAGGCTCGCGGCTGCGTACCAAGCTGCTGGTGGCGGCGCTGGGTATCACAATTCTGCCGGTGTTTTTCTTTGCCGTGTTCAGCGTTTTTGTATTGAACCGGAATCTGGACAAGTGGTTTAGCAGACCGGCGGTGAATGCGACTACGACTCTGGTAGGGATGGCGATGGCGCTGGAGCGCGGGGCGGATGGTGAGGCGAAGGCACAGGCGGAACTGCTGGCAAGCCGACCGGAAGTGATCGCTTATGCGCAGGGCGACGGCGCACGATTGCCCGAAGTACAGCGATTTTGTGTAGCGAAAGAAATTGCGGAAGCGCAGTTTGAAAACAAGCAGGGCCAGCGATTGCCGCTGTGTTCGACGATCCGCACTTCAGCGCGCTTTATGCTGGCAAAGGCTGCATTGACGGAAGGCCTGGGGACGGTTTGGGTGCGGGCGCATCTTGAGGCAAACGCAGAGCAGGAGCATCAGAAGCTGCTGGAGAGCATTGCACAGTATGACCAGTTGAAGGTAAGCAAAAGAGAGTTGTGGCAATTTTATCTTTTGTTGCTGGCGCTGATTTCGTTGTTCATTTTGTTTTTGTCTACATGGGCTGTGTTGTTGTTGGCACGCCAGATCAGTGTGCCGATTGCAGATCTGCTCAAGGGAGCAGAAGAAGTGCGCAAAGGGAACCTGAGTTATCGCCTGGAGACGAAGGCGGCTGACGAGTTGGCGACTCTGGTGCGGGGCTTTAATGACATGACGCAGGGGCTTGAAACGAATGATCGCGAGCTGGAGCGGCGGCGGCGTTTTACGGAAGCAATTCTTGAAAATATTCCTACCGGCGTTGTGTCGCTCAGTAGCGAGGGGAGGGTGTTGCGCGTGAATCGGGCTTTACGGCAGATCATCCCCGAGATCGAAACAGAGCAGACGCTGCGGCTGGACGATTTGTTCCCGAAAGAGGAGGCGGCGGAGTTGCGATACATGATGAAGCGGGCGCGTCGCATGGGGATTGCGATGGGGCAATTTGATTTTGTGAAGGAGGGGCGAAGGCTTCATTTGGGGGTAACCGTTTCGACTGTAGAAGAGAGCCCGGGTTCGCCGTTTGTACTGGTAATTGAAGATACGAGCGAGTTGTTGCGGGCGCAGAAGCAGGCAGCCTGGCATGAAGTGGCACGTCGTGTGGCGCATGAGATCAAGAACCCTTTGACACCGATTGCATTGAGTGCAGAACGGATTGCGCGGCAGCTGGACAAGGTGGCGATTGCGCCTGAGAATGCGAGGATTTTGCGCGAGTGTTCGCAGATGATCAGCCGCGAAGTGGAGAGCGTGCGGACGCTGGTGGATGAGTTTTCGCAGTTTGCCCGATTCCCTGCTGCGCAGATGACGCCGGTGCAGTTGAATGGGGTGGTGGAGAATGCGATGAAGGTGTTTGCGGGGCGGCTGGAAGGAATCAAGGTGAGGGTGCAACTTGATCCGAATCTGCCGCTGGTCAGTGCGGATGCCGAGCAGTTGAAACGCGTGGTAGTGAACTTGGTGGACAATGCGGCGGAAGCAATGCAGGACTCGCTGATCAAGCAGTTGTATGTGGGCACGCAGAGTTTGGGAAACGAAAGTGTGGAGTTGGTTGTCTCTGACAGTGGAGGAGGCATTTCAGCGGAAGACCGCGAGAAACTGTTCCTTCCTTATTTTTCGACCAAGGGCCGCGGAACCGGGCTGGGACTGGCAATAGTGAATCATATTTTGAGTGAGCATCATTCGCAGATTCGAGTTGAGGATAACCGACCAGTGGGGGCACGCTTTGTGGTGGAAATTCCTGTGTTGAACGCACCCGAAAGTGAAGCTGTGATTGAGATGCAGGTGGAGGCAAAAACTTGAAGCATATTCAGATCCTGGTGATCGACGATGAGCCGGGGATTCAGGAGTCCTTGCGAGGAGTTCTGGAGGATGAGGGTTATAGCGTCAACGCAGTGGGGCGTGGAGAAGAGGCGCTGGAAGAACTCCAGAAGCGCAGCTATGATGTTGCGTTGCTGGATGTGTGGCTGCCGGGGATTGACGGCCTGGAGACGCTGGAGCGAATACAGCAAATGCCGTTGAGCGAACGTCCGAATGTTGTGATGATTAGCGGGCACGGCAACATTGAAACGGCTGTGAAGGCAACGAAGCTGGGGGCCTTTGATTTTCTTGAGAAGCCGTTGACGATTGAGAAAGTAACGATAACGATCCAGAATGCATTGAAGCAACGGCGGCTGGAGGTGGAGCTGGAACGGTTGAAAGTCGTGAGTGGGGAGGAGCGACGGATCTTGGGTGAAAGCGTGCCGATGAGGGCGCTTCGGCAGCAACTGGAGCTGATGGCGAAGACGAATGGGCGGGTGTTGATTTACGGGGAGAGCGGTAGTGGCAAGGAACTGGTGGCGCATGCGATCCATCGCTTGTCGCCAAGGACGCAGGGGCCGTTTGTCGAAGTGAATTGCGCGGCGATTCCGGAAGATCTGATTGAGAGCGAGTTGTTTGGACATCGCAAGGGAAGCTTTGCCGGGGCTGCAGACGACAAGATTGGGAAGTTTGAAAAGGCTGATGGGGGCACGCTGTTTCTGGACGAAGTTGGAGATATGAGCCTGAAGACGCAGGCGAAGGTGTTGCGAGTGCTCGATGAGGGGCGCTTTGAACCGCTTGGGGCGGAGGAAAGCATTCGGTCGGATGTGCGGGTGATTGCGGCTACGAACAAGAATCTTGAGGACGAGATTGAGCGGGGGAATTTTCGTGAAGACCTGTTCTATCGATTGAATGTGATTCCGTTTCAGGTACCGCCATTGCGGGAGCGTGTTGAGGATATACGATTGCTGGCGGATCATTTTCTGCATGCGTTCACGACTGGTTATGGGCGGAAGGCGAAGGAGTTGACGGCGGAGGCGTACCGGGTTCTCGATGAGTATGCGTGGCCGGGAAATGTGCGGGAGTTAAAGAATCTGATGGAGCGGATTGTGATCATGAATCCGCAGACCCGCGTGGAGGCGAGACAGATTCCGTTGAATGCGGCCAAGCGAAATGTAGTGGAGCGGCCGATGGAGCGTTTTGGGAGCCTGCAGGAAGTGCGCGAGGCGGCAGAACGGGATTACATCTTTAAGAAGCTGGACGAGACGGGTGGGAATGTAACGAAGACAGCGGAGCTGTTGGGATTGGAGCGCAGCCATCTTTACCGGAAGATGAAGGCGCTTGGAATAGGACCGAAAGAGAGCTGATGGAGCGAGTAAATTTTGAGCCGTGCGCGGCAGAAGTGATGAGGCGCTTTTCAATTGCGGCTTGTGGAGAGGTGCTGGAAGTGGGCGGGGGGGTGGCGGGATTTGTGGGGCCGGATTCTCCGGTGAATGCAGCGAAAGGGATGGACGGCAAGTTGGGGATTGCAGAGTTGAAGCAGGTGGTCGAATTCTTTTTTGATCGCGGCAAGGATGCCATGGTGGAGCTGGCGCCCTGGGTGGAGGAGAAGTGTTTAGCGGAACTGGGTGAACTTGGATTTATGCGCGTTGCGGAAGAAGATGTGATGGCGCAGAGGAGTGTGGATGGCGGGGTGGATCTGGAAGAGTGCCGGGATGTTGAGGAGTGGGGGCGCCTGTTGTGCCTGTCGTTTTTTGGGAATGTGAACGAACAGGGAATGGGGCTTGCCAGAGTGATGTTTGATGTTCCAGGCTGTGTGAATCTGGGCATTTGGGAGGGGGGACGGATGGTGGCTGGTGGGGGTCTGAGTTTACTTTGCGGGCATGCGTTGTTGGCTGGGGACGGAACCATCGCGGAATTTCGGGGCCGCGGATTGCAGCAGAAGTTGATTCGGGGACGGATGCGACTGGCGTATGAGGCGGGTTGTCAGTGGGTGCATAGCGAGGTGATGCCGGCCAGCCAATCGCAGCGGAATTATGAGCGGTGCGGGTTTTTGCCTGTGTACGCCCGGGTACATTATCTGAAGCCTTTTAGTAATCTTTAGCCTTTGATGTGAGCGTCAGAGGCGAGTATGATGAAGCCATGAACAGATATTTTCTTTACGCAGTATTATCGGCGGCGATGTGCGGGTCGCTGTTCGCGCAACCAGCAGTGAATGACGGTGGAATTCTGAATGCAGCGAGCTATGCGAGCCCGCAATTGCCAGGTGGCGCGATTGCGCAAGGGTCGATTTTTGTTGTGTTTGGGGCAAGGATGGGACCGGCGGCGATCGCTCTTGCGGGCTTCCCTCTGCCGAGCACGCTAGCGGGCACCAATGTGAAGGTGACTAGTGGTGGACAGACTCTCGATTGTCCGCTGGTTTACACGCTTGCTGGCCAGCTCGCGGCAATTTTGCCTTCGCAGACCCCGGTAGGCAATGCGACATTGACTGTGACTTTCAGCGGACAGTCAAGTACTCCGAGAAGTTTTCGCGTCGTTGCCAGCTCGTTTGGAACCTTCAGTTTGAATCAGGGGGGTAGTGGCCCGGGAGTCATCACGAACTATGAGTCGCAGACTTCACAGCCAATAAATACGGCGCTAAAGGCAGCGAAGCCTGGCCAGACTCTGATACTTTATGGGACGGGTCTTGGCGGACTGCCTGCAGGTACACCGGACAACGGTGCCGCACCGGCACTCGCAATCAACCAGTCGAGCGTCGAGCTGTATGTGGGTGGACGCCGGGCAAGTGTTGCTTATGCAGGGCGCGCACCAGGCTTTGCAGGACTCGATCAAATCAACTTTGTGGTCCCTAATGGAGTAGACGGCTGCTCGATTCCGGTTGGCATCAAGATCGGTAATATTGTCAGCAACTACACGACAATCGCAGTTGCTCAAAACGGCGGAACGTGTCAGGATCCACTTGGGCTGACGAGTGCGCAGCTCGATCGAATCGCGAATGGGGGTACGCTGAAGTTGGGTTCCATCGCGCTTGTGAGAGCGGAAGTGGAAATTACATTGCCGTTTATTGGAACGCAATCGATCAAGACTGATACTGGAACGGCCAGCTTTGTGGAATATACCGCTCAGACCATCAACAGTGGCGCGCAGTTGAGTGTTGGCGGTGTTTCGAGTATCGGAACTTGCTTCGTGTTTACGGGGACAGCCAGCCAGGTAACGCCGGTTGATCCGATTCGGCCGCGTGGCCTTGATGCCGGAATCGGGATCAACGTGACCGGGCCGAAGGGCGCGAAGATCCTGAAGCAAACTCCAGGATTGATTGGCTCTTATTCCGAAACGCTGGCGAGTGGAGGGCTTTCCATTCCTGGAGCTCCCAGTTCAGGCGATCCGGAAGGCTACATCGTCGCCGGGAACTATACCTTCAACAACGGCTCAGGTGGAGCAGACGTTCGCGGCTTTACCGCGAGCTTCACACAAGCCCAGCCCGTCGTCTGGACGAACAAGGCAGTGATTACCACGGTAAATCGCGGCCAGGGAGTCACTGTGAATTGGACTGGTGGAGATCCGAACGGTTTCATTCAGATCTACGGATTCTCTTCGAGCGCAGTGTCTGAGAACGCCGTCACTGGATTTTTCTCCTGCCTGGAGCGAAGCAGCGCAGGCAGCTTTAACGTGCCTGCGGCGATTCTTCTTGCTTTGCCACCGTCGCCTGCCGGTAGCGCCACCGGATTTACACCGATCGGCGCGCTTGGCGTTGGCGGTGTGAGTGCTCCTCGAGAATTCACAGCGGGTGGCCTTGATTCAGGAACGATTGTTTCGACCTCCGTCACGCTCAAAACAGTCGAATACCAGTAGCTAGCCTGACAACAGCTAAAATGAATGGAGGGCGGCCTGAAGCTCGGGCCGCCCTCCGTTTTTTTCATGTCTGATAATTTGACCTTGATCCTTTTCTTCCCCCTGCTGGGCGGGCTGATTCTCAGCCTGTTGCCAGCGGCGAAGCCGTTGCTGATCAAGTTTTGGGCCAATCTTGTGATGGGCTCGAGCGCCCTTTGGACGATCAGTCTGTTGGGCAGCTTCGATTCTGGCAAAGACCTTCAATTCGTGCAGCGGCTGCCGTGGATTCCTTCCATTGGAGCAGAGTTCTATTTGGGCGTGGACGGCTATTCGATGCTGCTTGTCGCGATGACGGCGGGCATCGGTTTTCTAGCCTGCCTTGCGAGCTGGAATGAAATCGACACTCGTCTCAAAGAATTCTATGTGTCGCTTTTGATCTTGCATACGTGCGTGACGGGTGTGTTTTTCGCAGTGGATGCGCTGCTCTTTTTTGTATTTTTTGAAGCGTCGCTGATTCCGATGTTCTTTTTGATCGCGATCTGGGGTGGAGAAAAGCGCCGTGCGGCGGCGATGAAATTTTTGGTTTACACAGTGGCTGGAAGTATGTTGCTGCTGCTCGGTCTGCTACTGCTTTACTTTGAGCATTGGAGGCAGACGGGTTTTTTCAGCTTCAGCATGCCTGCGCTTTGGGCTACTGAGGCGACTGGTGATCTGGGGTTGTGGATCTTCTGGTTGATGTTCGCCGGGTTTGCCGTGAAGGTGCCGATGGCGCCCTTTCACACCTGGCTGCCCGATGCCCATACGGAAGCACCTACGGCAGGCAGTGTGTACCTGGCGAGTGTGATGTTGAAGATGGGGACGTATGGATTTTTGCGGCTGGTGTTACCAGGTGTGCCGGAAACGGTAAAGCAGGCTGGGGTGTTGTGGTGGATGAGTGTGCTGGCGCTGGTGGCCATTGTCTATGGCGCGCTGGTGTGTTTGAAACAAAAGGACTGGAAGCGGCTGATCGCGTATTCGAGCGTGAGCCATATGGGCTTCTGCATGTTGGGAATCTTTTCGCTCAATCCGGCCGGGATCTCAGGCAGTATGTTGCAGCAAGTGAACCATGGCATCTCGACAGGATTGTTGTTTTTACTCGTGGGCCTGATGTATGAGCGCCGCAAGACGCGCGAGATTGCCGAGTACGGAGGGCTATTTGGGCCGATGCCGGCATTCTCAATTGTGTTTCTGATTGCCGCTGTGAGTTCGATGGGATTGCCGCCACTGAATGGATTTGTGGGCGAGGTGCGGATTATTACGGGGGCATTTGAGATGAGTGTTTATTGGGCGCTCTGGGCTGGGCTTGGAGTAGTGTTGACGGTCGCCTATCTGGTTTGGTGCTACCAGAGGGTTACGCTTGGTGAGGCTTCAGCGAAGAATTTGGTGTTGCCTGACTTGAGTTTGCGTGAGTGGGCGGTGGTATTGCCGCTGTTGATGGCGGCGATCGGCCTGGGGGTTTATCCTCAACCAGCCTTCGAGATGCTGGAGCGCCCGGTAAAGCAAATCATCCAGAAAGTGAGACCGAACTACTATGCTCAATCGAATTAGCGTACACGGGGCGCGGCAGCACAATCTGAAGAACATTGATGTTGAGATTCCGCGCAACACCCTGACGGTAATCACGGGTTTGAGCGGGAGCGGTAAGTCTTCTCTGGCCTTTGACACGATCTATGCGGAGGGGCAACGGCGTTATGTCGAAACGCTTTCGCCTTATGCGCGGCAGTTTCTCGACCAGATGGAGCGGCCGGAAGTGGATTCAATTGAGGGCCTGAGCCCGGCGATTTCGATTGAGCAAAAGACGACCAGCCGCAGCCCGCGCTCGACCGTTGGAACGATCACCGAGATTTACGATTACGTACGTCTGCTCTATTCGTCGATTGGCGTTTCTCATTGCCCGAATTGTGGCACCGAGATCAGCAGACAGACCACGTCGCAGATCCTTGAGCGCATTGCCGAGATCCCCGAGAATACTCGCGTTATGATCCTCGCGCCGATTGTGAGAGGCCGCAAAGGCGAGTACAAGAAGGAGCTGGAGAAATTTGCCCGTCAGGGATTTGTGAAGGCGCGTGTGGATGGGGTGATGCGCAATCTCGAAGACGAGATCGTGCTCGACAAGCGCAAGAACCACACGATTGAAGTAGTAGTAGACCGGCTGGTGCTGAAGCCGGATATCAGCAAGCGTCTTGAAGCATCGATCGAGACGGCGACCAAGCTGGCAGAGGGTCTGGTGCTGGTGAGCATCATTGGCGATGCGAATGTAGAGGCAGAAGAGCGGCTTTATTCGCAGAAAATGGCCTGCCCGGATTGCGGCACCAGCGTTGCGGTGCTTGAGCCACGCAGCTTTAGCTTCAACAGCCCTTATGGTGCCTGTCCGGAATGCAATGGCCTCGGCAGTATGTGGAGTTTTTCGCCTGAGAAGGTGATTGTCGATGAGACGCGCCCCTTATTTGACGGCGGACTTGGGCCGGGTGCGGCCTCTAACTATGTCGGGCAGCGCGTAACGGATGGTGCATGGAAAAACACGATCGACCTGGCGAAGCCCTGGAATCAGTTGAGCGAGGCCCAGCAGGAAATTCTGATGAACGGCAAAGGCGCTTACCCCGGGATTCTGAAGCTGCTCACCGACAACCTCGAGAGCGCAACCGATACGTATCGCGAATACCTGAGTGATTTCATGACTTCGCAGGATTGCCCTTCGTGCCACGGCAAGCGCCTGCAGCCGGCAAGCCTGGCCGTGAAGGTAAAGGGCGTGACGGTAACGGATTTCACCGCGATGAGCATCAAGAGGGGACTTGAGACAGCGAAGGGCTGGAAGCTGATGAAACGCGAGGATGAAATTGCGGGCAATGTCCTGCATGAGATCCGTGCGCGACTGGAATTTCTTGAAGCGGTTGGCCTCGACTATCTGAGCCTCGAACGGAGTGCGCAGACATTAAGCGGCGGCGAGGCACAGCGGATACGTCTGGCGACGCAGATCGGCAGCAAGCTCCGAGGTGTCTTGTACGTACTCGATGAGCCGTCCATTGGCCTGCATCCACGAGACAACAACCGCTTGCTCGAAACGCTCGAAAAGTTGCGCGACATGGGCAACACGGTGCTGGTTGTCGAACATGATCAGGACACGATTGAACGGGCGGATTATGTGATCGACCTTGGGCCGGGTGCAGGTCGCCTGGGTGGTGAAGTAGTCGCATCCGGCACAGCTAAGGAAATAGCAAAGACCAAGGGCAGCCTGACCGGAGAGTACCTGAGCGGCAAACGGGAGATCGCGACACCGACCGTGCGGCGGATCGGCAGTGGCAAGAAGCTTCGGATTGAAAACGCGACCGAGCACAACCTCAAAAACGTGGATGCCGAATTTCCGCTTGGGATGCTGGTAGCGGTCACTGGTGTTTCGGGAAGCGGCAAGTCTACGCTGGTGAACGACATTCTTTATCGTGCGCTGGCCAAACACGTGTATGGATCAAAGGCCGATCCGGGCAAGCATCAGCGGCTGATGGGGCTTGGTGAAATCGATAAAGTAGTCGAGATTGACCAGGGCGCGATTGGCCGCACACCGCGCTCAAATCCGGCAACCTACACACAAGTGTTTGGACCCATTCGCGAGCTTTATGCGATGCTGCCAGAGAGCCGCGAGCGAGGCTACAAGAGCGGGCGATTCAGCTTTAACGTCAAGGGCGGGCGCTGTGAGGCCTGCCAGGGCGATGGCATGAAGCGCATCGAGATGAATTTTCTGCCTGATGTTTTTGTGATGTGCGACGTATGCCGGGGCAAGCGCTACAACTACGAAACACTGCAGGTGAAATTCAAAGGCAAGAGCATTGCCGAACTGCTCGATA
>JANXLY010000340.1 GCA_025354885.1 Acidobacteriota bacterium
CGAGCATGGCGGTCTGTGCACCAGGTTCTGCGGCTACAAAGCTTGTGCTGTAACGCTTGCGCATCTCTGCGTCGAGCCAGGCCAGGCCGCCGTGAAAAATATCCGCCAGCTCTTCATTCTGGCTGGAGAGCGTATCGATGAATTCCGGCGCACCGGCATCTTTGGCGCTGCCGGAGACTTTGTCCGCAGGGACAATCAGCTCCGCCAGTCGTTCCAGCGTTTTGAACTCACCAGCGGTGAATGCTTTCAGCTTGTAAGTGCCGGTCTTGTTCTTCTCAGCGCTTGTTTCGGTATGCACGTGCTGCGCGGCTTGTGCGTCGAGCGTGCCCGTGGCGGTAATTGCTAATGCAATGCCGCGTAAGAGAGCACGGCGGTCCATCGTTTCGAGGGCTACGAAATTAGACAGTTCCTTATTTCATCTCCTCTGCCAGGTAGTCGCAAGCGCGCCATGCCAGGGCATTGATTGTCAGGGTCGGGTTCTTGTCCGGGTTGGAGACAAAGCTCGCACCGTCCATCACAAACAGGTTTCGCATTTCGTGCGCCTGGCAATAGCCATTCAGCACGGAGTTCTTGATCGTAGTGCCCATGCGAGCGCCACCTACCTCATGAATGATCGTGCCTGGCACGGAGATGCCATTCGATTCGCGCTGCGCAGCGCTCAAGCCCGATACGCGCCCACCCATTGCCGTGATGATTTCGGTGAGAGTTTTCTCCATGTGGCGCGCCTGCTTCCATTCGTAGTCGGTCCATTTAAAGTGGAAGCGCAGTACAGGGATGCCCCACTTGTCGACTACAGTCGGGTCGAGCTCGCAGTAGGAATGAATGTTCGGAATCATTTCGCCCCGGCCGGCAAAGCCGATGCTCGCCCCATAGCCTTCGCGAATTTTCGATTTCATGTCGGCACCATAACCGAGACGGCTTGCCGCGCCATGGTAGGAGCCGATGCCCGGCAGGTTATAGCCGCCGCCAATTTCGATGTGATAACCACGCGGGAAGTCGAGCTTCTGGTGCTGATCCCAGAGCCACCAGGGCATGAAGAGATGCGCGCCGCCATTGCCGTCTGTGTTGTACTGCGGCATGCCTTCGAGTGCTGGTACGTAGCCGGAAAGTCCGAAGCCAACAGTGTCCATTAGATATCGGCCGAGGAGCCCGGAGCCATTCGCGAGGCCGTTCGGGAACTCGCGTGTTTTCGAGTTCAAGAGAATGCGCGTGGATTCGCAGGCGCTGGCAGCAATCACGACTGCTTTGGCGCGAATCGTTTTCTCCGTGCGAGTGCGCTTATCGATGTAGAGGACGCCTGTGGCCTTGCCGTTGTTATCTGTCAGGACTTCGCGCACCATGGCGTTGTCGAAGACCTGCAAGCGGCCGGTCTTCATTGCCGGGAAGACTTGCACCTGAGAAGAGCTATAGGCCGAGGCGGTCTGGCAACCGCGACCGCACTGGCCGCAATAGTGGCAGGGTGCACGCCCATTGGTTGGCTTGTGAATCACCGCGCGGCGATTCGCGATACAGGTAATTTTTAGTTTGTCGCAGGCCTTCTTGACCAGCACTTCGTGAACACGCGGGGCCGGCGCGGGTTGGAACTTACCATCGGGACAGGAGGCTACGTTTTCAACTGTGCCGCAGACCCCGATGAATTCTTCCGCCTTGTCGTAATACGGGGAAATGTCCTTGTAGGAGATGGGCCAGTTGAAGCCCAGCCCATCTTTGTCATAGGGGCTGAAATCGTATTCGGCAAAGCGGAAAGACATGCGGCCATAGTGGTTGGTGCGGCCACCCAGAATTCGCGAGCGGAACCATTGGAACTGGCTGCCTTCGCCTACGGTGTAGGGCTCGCCGTCGAGCTGCCAGCCGCCACTGGTAGTAGAGAAAAAACCGAAGGGCTTGCCCTTGCCGAAGTAAGCCTTGCCGCCCTCTTCCGCGCCGCGATGATCGTACTCGTAGGGCATCTTGTGCTCAAGAAATTCTTTGGCTGGTTCCAGCATCGGACCGGCTTCGAGCAGTGCGACTTTGAGGCCTTTTGCAGTGAGAACGTGAACGGCCGTTCCCCCTCCCGCCCCTGATCCCACGACGACAACGTCATAAACTTCCTGGCTGCGCGGATTCTGTTGCATTAATTTTCATTCCATCACAGTTCGAAGTTGGCTGGAGTCGATTCCTGATATTCTTCATTTCGCATGACCTCTCGCATTTTGCTTCTCTTCCTGCCGGCTCTTTGCTTGCACGCGCAATCGCTTTTCGATGGGCGGACGACAGCGGGTTGGCAGACGCAGACCCGTGCGATCTTTCCAACGGCCTCCTGGAAAATCGAGAACGAATCGCTGTGCTCGATTGCTACCGGCCCTCGAGCGGATCTTTCTACGACGCGCAAATTTCGCAACTTTGAACTGGAATTTGACTGGTGGATTGAGAAGGGGACGAACAGCGGCGTAAAGTATCTGGTGTTCGGCACGCGGCCTAATCCCGACAGCGGCAAATTCGATCCGGATGTTCCAAAGGCGCTGGGCTTTGAGCTGCAACTGATTGACGATGAGCGCGTACCGGATGCCAAGGTCGCTCGTTCTCATGGGACAGGTGCGCTTTACCTTTTTGCAGAGCCCGGCAAGCTTCCTCCGCTGCCCGTGGAGCAATGGCACCGAGCGAAGATCGTGGTGCAGGGGCGGCGTCTGGAGCATTGGCTGGACGGAGTGCGGGTGCTGGAGGTGGACTTGGAGTCAGCGGCGCTTCGCGAGGCTATGGAAGCGCAGCCGAGGGCTGACATACCGAAGCCGCGACATCTCGATGAGCTGAAGCAGGAGCCGGGGAAAAGCTATCCGCTCGTGCTGACGCACCACGGTGGCAAGGGGTGCTATCGCAATATCCGGATCAAGGAGTAGCTTGAAGAGTCCCGCCGATTTTCTTGAAGGATTACAGCACCAGAAAGCGAAGAGCGCCGCAGAGTGGGAGAGCGCCGCATTCAACGCCACAGGGGCTCGAAGACAGTGCTCGAAGTCAGTGCTCGGAGACGGTTGTCTGGGAAGCTGCCGAGTGATAGGGTTAGTGCGAGACAAATCGTCTTGAAAGTGAGGGTACATGAACCGTAAGCAAGGTTTGACCTGGTTTCTCGTACTCGCAGTAGTCGGATTGGGTGGCTGTTCCAGCGATAAGCCCGCGCAAGATGCAAAGCAAACCGGGGCGGTGATGCACCGCGTGAAGGGCAAGCTCGAAGCGGGACAAGCTTCGACAGGGACCGACACCGCACTCAATGCGGGTGGAAAATCTCTCTTCCTTCGTAGCGGCCTGCAACAATACCGCCTGTTCCTGAAGTCGAAAGTTGAGATTACGCCCAATACCGAATATGAGGCCGAGGGCATTTATGCCCAGAAGGCAATTGACGAGATCGGCGATCCAGACCAAGGGAAGCAGGGCTATCCGCTGGCCGCCAGTTGCAAGCGGGTTATCCGGATGGCTTGGGGCAACATCGCCTTCGATGTCGCCGATGGACATGCTTCCGTATTGCGCGCGCAGATAAACCGGCACCCGGCGCGGCCGATATTCCTGGTTACCAAGTTGACACCGGTCGGGGAGGGCAGCGGTGCGGCGGAAGCGAAAAAAGCGGAATTGGAGAAAGATCTTCCAGAGGTGACGGTGCCTGCGGCGAAACAGAGTGCTCTTCGGATTGAAGGTCCCACCGTGCAGCCTGCGCCACTATGGGCGCCCGAGGGCGGCGTGGTGCACTGCAAGGTGGTCATTGACGAGAATGGAAAGATCGCCGAACTCGCCACCGGAGTACAACTCTGTGAGGCGGTCCGGTGGGCCGAGTTCCGCTATACGCCGCTGGTGCAAGGGGGGCACCCGGCTCGGGTGAACACCGAAGTTGAAGTACGATTTGAACCACGCAAATAAGGGCGGCACAGGGTGGCGGTGCTACCGGATCAGTCAGGTGTAGTCTCACGAGCTCTTGCTTCGCGATCACTGCCAGGATGGCCAGAACGGCGTCCTTGAACATGCCGCATGAGTCCAAGTACTTCGCTGAAAAGGAACGGTAGCCCACGCCATTAGATGCGAGGCGCTCAAAATGCCGAAAAGTCTCAAGCAGACCTTGACGGCCGAAGCCGTCGAGACTCCAAGACAGAACGCTATCGAAGCGTCGGCGTGAAGCATCCCCGAAGAGTTTCTTGCACTGTTGGTGCCCGGAATCCTCGTCGTCGGTTGGATTCAGTTGTTGACGTGCAGAGGAGTACCCATAAGCGGAAAACATTCCTATCGGCCGGCCTTCAGCCAGATTTCAACCGTCTCCGAAAAATCCAAAAAGGTCAGGTCTTTCGGTCTGCGCTTGAGCCGCTTGCAGATCTCAGGCAGTTCCTTCCTGAACTTTGAGTAGCGGCTCGAAACTTCGGCTCCGCCAGGCAAAGACTTCGTCTTTGATACGGCCACCAGCCAGTTCCGAACTTCCGCAATGACTCTATTCACGTCGCCACCGTGCGCATGAATATCCTGTCCCGAGATGTCCGAAATGGATGCCCGGTAGCGGTACGGATCGCTGTCGAGGATCAGGCAGGCCTTGTTCCTGTCTTTCCTCGGCCCATAAAACTTGGATCCCAAAAACAAGCCCAACTCCAGTGGCATGTTGAATCTCGGAAGTCCCGTCTGCCGGCCCAAGCCTACAGAGGAAATATCGTGAATGCCAAATGGGCATTGCGCAATGATCCGCTTTATCTTTTCGAGCCGCATCTCGCTCGCATCATCAATCTCAAGTGCGCACCTTGCTCCGAAGCCCAGTTCATAAACGGTAAAAACGATGGCATCGAAGAGCGGTTTGTAGGAGTCGTCGAAAGGGCAGTTGATAAATACATCTTTACTGCTAGCTCGGCTTGACACCGGCTATTTCTCATTAAAACGATCAAGGATCACCGCTGAAACGGCGCGCTCAATGGTCTTCCTGCCGAGTGAACTTTTGTGCGGCGGAGCTTGTACTTCGGGCAATCCGTGGACGGCGGTGGACCTGATGGAGCCATCCTTTCCATGCACGGCGATTTGGCCCGTTGGGCTCGCCTTGACAAGACTCTTTGCAACAGTCAAAGCTTCCCCTTGCGTGCTGTAAACCTGGGAACCAAGGTTTGCAGCCCCTTCCCTCTTCAGGACCCAACCGCGATTCTTGGGAACGATGTGGATTGTTGTCGTGTTCATAGAATTACTTGCCTTAAGCTCTGGTGGGCCCTGTTGGATTTGAACCAACAACCAACAGATTATGAGTCTGCTGCACTAACCGTTGTGCTAAGGGCCCGCCCTGCAATTGTCTCAATAAAACAGGTACTTGCGCCACTGTTCATCGCTTCTCGCGAGAAGCCGCATCAAATGCCGCGACGTATGCAGGCTAAAAGGCTTGGGCGGCTTCAGCAAACGGAAGTTCGCCTCGTCCGGGGTCCGGCTCCCCTTGCGGTTATTGCACAGATGACAACAAGCCACCAGGTTCTCCCAACTCGTCGGGCCTCCTCGAGATCTCGGCATCACATGGTCCAGGGTCAACTCTCCCGCAGGCATGATCTTCTGGCAGTACTGACACGTATAACGATCACGCATGAGAATGTTCTTGCGCGACAGCGAACGCGTCTGGTGCGGAATCCGGCGGTAATCATGCAGGCGAATCACACTCGGCAGGCGCACATCGCGGCGTGAAGAATGAACGTGGATTTGCGAGTGTTCCTCAGCACTCGCAGCACCTTTGAGAATCAATACCAGCGCGCGCCGCGCGGCACACACATTAATTGGCTCGAAGCTGGCATTGAGGACCAACACCGGCTTGTGGAGTCGATCGAGGGCGTGTCGATCGTGCGTTCGTTCTGACATCGGGGCTCCTTAGACAAACTGCGACAGGGCGATTGCAGTCTCTGGTCCCCCACCGATCCGTCGATCAGCGCGGGCCAAAGCCAAAATGGCGACATACGACGCTCCTGCCCTTTTCAGAGTGAGAGCGCATGCATTAGCCGACGCACCCGTAGTGAGCACGTCGTCGACAAGTAGAATTCGTTTGCCCCGAATCAGTTCGGGATCGGTCACAACAAAAGCGTCGTTCACATTGACGCGCCTCTGCTTGCCCGACAGGCCAGCCTGCTTGGCTGTATTGCGCCGGCGTTTCACCAGCGTCTTCAGTGGCACTTGCGATACTTTCGCCACTTCCTTCGCCAGTACTTCGGCCTGATTGAAGCCGCGCTCGCGCATGCGCTGCGGATGGATCGGCATGGGCGTCATCACATCAAATACTGCCTCGCGCGGCAGACCAGCGCGAAGGAATGCTCCAAGCGGCTTTCCCAGCCGCTCCATCGATTCGTATTTGAACAGATGGATCAGTTCGCGTAGACGACCTTCATAGGCCCCGACACAATACAGTGCGTCAAACTGTGTCAGGCCCGAGCGGCAAAGGCGGCAACGGCCATCCAGGTCGAGCGCAGACTCGGAATAAAACGGAGCATGGCACTGCACGCAGAACGCATCAGCGGATAGTGGTTCGGGGTGAGCAAGGCAGGAGGGACAGACGGGGTAAGTGGGGAATCCGCTCAGGCGGGTGTTGCAGATGCGGCAGTCGTCGGGAAACGTGAGCGCAAGAACACCCTCGGCGGCTTTTGTGACTATCTCGTGCGCCGCCGAAAATCTGCCCTTTGGAGTCGTAAAGAACGACTTCCTTAAAGGCGTAATCGCATCCATCAAGTCGCGAACAAGAGTTTTCGCGAAGATGCACCTCCCAGAAGATATGATTGTATCTCAAGATGCCTCCTGACGAACAGGGACAATCCCCGCCTACAGCCCCAACCGAACCGACTGAGCTCGAGCAGCAACGCCGCCGCCTCGAAACGCTCGGCCGTCTCTCTGGAAATTTCGTTCACGATTTCAACAACCTGTTGATGGTGATCGAAGGCTATACGCGCATGTTGCTGGAGGAGCCCAATCTTAGCCCTGCTGCCAACGAGAATGCACAAGAAATTCTGCGGGCTTCCGAGCGTGCCTCTGCTCTGACCAAGCAGCTCCTTGCCTTTTCGCGCAAGAAGAGTAGCGAAGCAAAGCCTGTCGACCTCAACGAGCAGTTGCGACACATGCGGCAAATGCTCATGCGCCTGCTCGGTGAAACTGTGCGCCTCGAATTCGAGCTTAGCCCTCAACCCTGTACGATTCTCGCCAATCTGAGTCAGGTCGAGCAGGTCTTTCTCAATCTGATCGTCAATGCCCGTGACGCAATGCCCATTGGAGGCCGGATCCTTGTGCGGACCCGCATCACGTCAACCGAGGTGCTGTTTGAAGTGGAGGACAGTGGCACCGGTATTCCCAAGGAGCTTCTGCCACGCATCTTTGAGCCCTTTTTTACGACTAAAGAAGAAGGCAAAGGCACTGGCATTGGTTTGGCCCTTGTCGACGAGACGGTACGCGAGTGGGGCGGCCGCATCTTCGTCAATTCTGAGACCAAGGTCGGCACACGCTTCGAAATTCAACTGCCGCGATGGATGATGCCGGAAACGCAGCCCGTTGTAGCGCTGGTCGCTCCTCGCGCTACGGTTCTCGTCGTCGAAGATGAAGATGGCATCCGCTCCCTCATTCGGCGTGTTCTCGAGCAACGGAATTACCGCGTGCTGGAATCGGCATCAGAAGAAAACGCGCTTGAGCTCGCCCGTAGCGAAAAACATCTAAACCTCCTGATCACAGACCTTGAGATTAAGGGTGGTCAGGGCACGAACGTCGCGAGCCTTGTCCGTCTCATTCATCCGGGTATCCGGATTATTTTCATCTCCGGCCACCTCCAGGAGCTGCCTGGGCCGAACGAAATCGCTCTGCAGAAACCTTTTTCTCCAAATACCCTAGTACTAGCCGTACAGGATCTACTACAATCTTCATAGCTCTTCAAAAATAAGTTAAAGAGCGTGGTGGCTTTTGTCGATTCCTCTTATGAAGAGATCAGAAGTGCAAGAACAACTATTTGACCGAGAAGCAGCTCTCGCCCGTGTGGGCGATGACGAAGAATTGTTGGCCGAGCTCGTCCAGATTTTCCTCGAGGATTATCCCAACAACATATCAGCGATCGAAGAGGCTCTTGTCGTGCACGATGCCGACCGGCTGGAACGTGCTGCACACACCCTTAAGGGTGCTGTTGCCAATTTTGGCGCAGAAGCAGTGGTCAAAGAAGCTTTTGAACTCGAATGCCAGGGCCGTTCTGGAGACCTCTCCCATGCAGGTGAGAATTTGCATCGCCTGCATGAAGTCATCCGCCAACTCGACCACGAGATGCGCCCGCTCGCCAGTCAGAGCTGAGTTTTACGCGCCCCCAGCTTTGATTTTCGAAGTCCCATACCTGCTTTCCGAGCCAGTTCCCAAACCTGTTTGTTAAACTTGGCATCTACTCAGTATGGAAGCAACTTCAGTCCGGGATATTGTCTGCGCTCACAGCCCAGATTCAGACGACGCCTACATGTTTTATGCGCTGGCGACCCGGAAATTGCGCAGCCCACTGGTCAACTTCGTTCACCAGCTTTGTGATATTCAGCTTCTAAATCAGAAGGCCATGGTCGGGGAATACGATCTTACGGCGATTTCCTACCACGCCTACCCTTACGTTTCGGACAAATACCAGTTGATGGCCGCCGGCTCCAGTGTGGGCGATGGCTACGGACCTCTGGTGGTTGCTACCACACCGCTTTCACCAGACGAGCTGAAGGGCAAGCGTATCGCTGTCCCCGGGAAAATGACCACTGCTTATTTGGCCATGCGTATTTGCCAGCCTGATTTTGAGGCGGTCGTTGTTCCGTTCGACAAAATTCTCGACGCTGTAAACAACCGCGACGCCGACGCTGGCCTTGTCATCCACGAAGCTCAATTAACCTACGGGCGCGGTGGATTTCATAAAATTCTCGATTTGGGTGCATGGTGGAAGACAACCTATGATCTCCCGCTACCTCTTGGAGCGAACGCCATCCTGCGCAGTCTTCCCGCCGACATCAAAAGTGAATGCTGCCGCCTGATGCGCGACAGCATCCGCTTTGCTCTCGACAACCAGGAAGAAGCCATCAATTACGCCATGCAATTTGCCCGAGACATGGAACAGCCTCTCGCCGAAAAATTCGTCGGTATGTACGTGAATCACTACACCGAAGACTGCGGAGAGCTCATTCCCAAAGCTGCCCAGATGATGCTGGACATGGGCCATGATTTGGGACTGATCCCGAATCGTGTTCAACTGGAATTTGTACGCTAAACCTATAATCGCCCTCTGCCTCGGCATCGGATTGCTCGAGGCACAAGACCGTCCCAAAGACAAAATCAAGAATCTGGAAGCTCTGGCCAAACAGGGCCAGAGCGCAGTCCCTTCCATTGCTGCTTACCAGCGCGATCCCGATCAAACTGTGCGCTACGCCGCAGTAGAAGCTCTCATTGACGCTGGTGGCGTGCAGGCAGTGGACGCGCTTCGAACCAGCACCGAAGACGGAGCTGCCGAAGTGCAACGCCTTGCGGTTGCCGGCATCGTCAATTTTTACAAACCGGGTTACGTCAAAAAGGGAGTGCGTGCACGCATCGGCGCGGTCGGCGACAAGATCGTACGTAACACCGAGGAACCCCTGATTGATTTTTATGTGCAGGCGCGGGCAGAAGACATCGCCGCAGTTCGCAAGGTTCTCCTCAATGGCGCAAGCCGCGACGCGAAGTTACAAGCTGCGCAGGCGCTTGGCACTCTTCGTGCCAAAGCTGCCCTTCCCGATCTTTTTCCCTTACTGAAGTCGAAAGACGACGCCATGATGCTCGCGGCCCTTCGCGCCATCGAAACCTCAGGGGACAAGGCTGCCGCCTCAGAAACCATCTTCCTTTTGCGCGACCTGAATGACCGTATTCAGGCGAAAGGCATTTCGATCAACGGCGTATTCCGCAATGAAGCCGCACTACCTGATCTTGCTGAGGTTTTCGCACGTGGCCGCTCCAGTCAAAGCCGTGCTGCTGCCCTCGAAGCGATTGCGATGATTGGTGCCCCGGAGAGCCGCGGTCTTTTCGAGCAGAACCTGGAAAATCGCGAAGACAAACTGAGGGGCTACGCAGCCGAAGGGCTTGGCCGCACAGGCACTCCGGAATCGATCCCCAAAATCGAGGGCCTCTACCAGAACGAAGGCAATCAGCGTGCTCGCCTTGGGCAAGCCTTTGCTCTCGTTAAATTCGGCAAACGCGAGACAGCAGAATTCAGCCCACTCACTTATCTATTCAATTCCCTCAACTCCGCAGCCTGGCATGATTACGCCGAAACTTACTTGAGAGAACTCTGCCGCGAAGAGGAAGTGCGAAAAGTGCTGCGCGCAAAAATACCTGCTGCAACAAGATCTGAAAAAATGGGATTGGCCAGGATCCTGGCTTTTGAGGGGACTGCGGCTGATCGCGAAATCATCGATGCTCTCGCGCATGACCGCGACGCAGCAGTTGCAGAAGAAGGAATAAAGGCAGCCCGCGCAATGAGCGCAAAGCTGCCTTAAGTTTCCGGTAATGAAAAAGAGCGAAGTTACTTCGCTTTTTTCTGCTTCTGCTGACCGACGCGGACTTTAAATTGCTTTGCTTGCGCATCGCCATAAGCCTTCCAGTCAAAACGCTTGGAAGCATCTGAGAGGTAAGCCGTCACGTCGGCATCCTTGGGGAGTACAGCCATGATCGTGGCTACTTGCGTACCATCAGCATTGGAAATGCGATAGCGCTTTACATTCGGGATTGCCATAACCCTTTTATTGTAGCAAGGAGCGCAGGCCAGACTCCAGCCCTTGGTAGCGGAACCCATAGCCAGACTTCAAAATCAGTTCTGGCAAAACTCGCTGGCTCCCCAGCAAAACGCTGCTCATCTCTCCAAAAAGCAGTTTGAGCGCAAGCTCCGGGACAATCAGAAAAGCCGGCCGGTGCAACGTTTTTCCCAACGCCGTGGTGAATTCCGCATTGCGCACCGGTTGCGGCGCTGTAAGATTTACGGGGCCAGAAGGCAGATTCGCCTCAAGCAGGTGCAGCACGCAACCAACCCAGTCTTCGAGGTGAATCCAGCTCATCCACTGCTGCCCACTCCCAAGCCTGCCACCAATTCCCAGTCGGAAGACCGGAAGCATGCTCGGCAATGCGCCGCCATCCAGTCCCAAAACAACTCCCGTGCGCAAACACTGCACCCGCATTCCGAGTGAGCGGGCCAGATTTGCTTCACGCTCCCAATCCACCGACAAATCCGCCAAGAATCCATCTCCGGCGCTCGAAGATTCTGTCAAAGTCTCATCCCCACGATTACCGTAAATGCCCGTCGCCGACGCACTCAAAAGCAGACTTGGTCTTCTCGAAAGTGTGGATATTGCCTGCACCAATGCGCGCGTGGAATCAAGACGGCTCGAACGCAGGAGATTCTTGCTCTCTTCAGTCCAGCGCTGGTTTACCGTTGCTCCTGCCAAATGAATCACCGCATCGGAATTCTCAAAAGCCTCTGGTGCAGGCTCAACCCGGGGCGGGTTCCAGATATAGGTCTCGACCCCGTTCGGCAAACCAGTGAGTGGGCGCCGCGTGAGTAGACATACCGAGTGACCTTCCTTGCAGAGCCGCTCCACCAGATGACGGCCAAGGAAGCCAGTTGCGCCACTCAACGTGATTCGCATGCAGCGCCTATTGTACGGTAAACGGGTCCTTGCCCGTGCTCTCGATGTAGGCGATCTCGCGCAGATACGATGCAGCATCGGTCTTGCGCTTCATCCCGTCGTAGGACATCCAGCGGATCTGTCCGAAAATTGGCCTCTCTACCCACGGTCGGTCATGCAAACCAAAACACCATAAAATCCCAGTGTAGGTATTCGGGTCACGACCGTCGAGCGCATATTTGTCGTGAAGATAGATCATCGTTTCGAGCGCATCCTGGCAGGTTGGTGACCACTCAATGATCTTTTTGCCCCAATACATTCGATAGTAGCCATGCATCTTGCCGCGAAAGAGCAATTCCTTCTGCGTAGCATTCCAGATATCGTCGTGCGTTTCGGCGTGCTCAAACTGTTCGCGAGTGTAACAAGGGCTACGCTCATCGGCAGCATGCACGAGCAAGGTCTTTCGAACCCAGTCCGGCAAGCTCGAAAGACACTCTACCTGAGGCCCGGCAAAGCGCGCAAAGTTGAAGGCCAACTCACGCCGCACCACCATCTCCTCAATGTACTCTTCGCTCGAATGATTGTTTTCGATCCCGTAGCTCTGCACCTCCAGTGCCACGTCAAGCGCCCCGATCATTCCAAAGTGCAGGTACGGACTCAGATTAGAAGTCGCATGTGCCGCCGGTTGATTGCGGTCGCCCGCATAACGCTTCAGATTTCGCGCAAGAAATCCCTTCAGCCGACGCTCTGCCTCTGAAGCGCCGCCATGAAAGGTGGTTGATACGGCAACCTGCTGGTCAATCTCGCAACTTGCCACCAAATTTGCAATGTTGTCTCTGGTAACATCCCGATGAAACTCCGGTACCGGGCCAGTCCAGCGTTGTTGAAGCAGCGGCATTTCGAGGGGCTTCATAAATCCCGGCAGCAAACGATGGATCTTGGGTCGGATCGTATAAGCGGCATACTCCCGTTTTTCAAATTTGTTCATCGGGACAATGCAACTCGAATCCACTGCCAGAAACTGCACTTTCAATTTCTCCTGCACTCGCGCGTTATAGCGAGTGGCAAGGAAGGTTGGGTAGTCATCCGTTACAACGATCGCTGCATCTTCGGCCAACCGGTAAAGAACATCGTCTAGGTCCGAGCGTTTTGCCCGCAGGTAGAACACATAGCCTATGCCCAATGCTTTGAGACGCACCTGCGTGTCAGGCACGCCTTCCAGTACGAAAGTATGCAAGCGTCGATTTGCCAATCGATAGGTACAGGACAGTCCCTCATAAAACAACAGCGGCAGCTTGAGTTCGTTTGCCAGATAGAGGGCATGAGCGAGGGCATGATTGCCTTCTACGCGTCGGTTCATCTGGCTCCAGTAGAGAACATACTTCGCGTCGTGGCGAGGGGGTGCTCCGTTCAGGATGCGAATTCTGTCTTCTGCTGGGGAGTTCACGTCGTATTATTGATGACTGCTGAGCGCCGGACGCTACAATATTAGATTCTGATGCGTTCCTGGAATCGTGCTCGCCTGTTGTGGGGCTATCTCCGACGAAAGTCTCGGCTGAACGCCCTGCCCGTCGAGTATATCGTCGAGACCACAGCCAAGTGCAATATCTACTGCCCCATGTGTCCCCGCGAGACGCACAAGCAGCCCAAAGAAGACATGAGCGATCAGGTTTTCGAGCGGCTAGTGCAGGAAAGCGGCGATAGCGCGGAGCACATGATGCTGATCGGGCTGGGAGAGCCTTTGCTCGACAACAAGATCTTCGACCGCATCGAATACTGTCAGCGGCACAAAATTTCTACCCTGCTGTCCACCAACGGTACGCTGCTCGACGAAAACGCTTCCAGGCGTCTGCTGGAGACTTCCGTCGAACACATCACGCTCAGTTTTGACGGGGCAACCAAAGAGAGTTTCGAGTTCTACCGCAAGGGTGCCAAATTTGAACGGGTTCAGGAAAACTTCGTCCGATTCGCCAGGATGAAGGCAGCGATGAAGGCCAAGGTGCAGGTCGTAGTCCAGATGGTGCGAATGGAAAAGAACTGGGACGAGGTAGATGATTTTGAGCGCTTCTGGAAAGCCATTCCCGGGGTGGATCAAACTCGTGTCAAGGCTGACGAAACCGATCTGATGAGCCCGGATGGTGGCCATGCCCCGGCGGACTTCCAGCACCCTTGTCACTACCTCTGGCGCGGTCCAATGTACGTGAAGCAGAATGGCGACGTCTATCCCTGTTGCCAAAGCTACATGCTCGACGGCAAACCACTGGGCAAGATCGGCGACCAGCCGCTCACCGAGATCTGGAATTCACCTGAGATGGAGCGCATGCGTGGGCTCCACACTACGGGTAAAGCCGCCGAAATTGACATTTGTGGCAAGTGCCGCACTGCCATTCCACACCCGCTTTTGGTGGCCGGTAGCCTGATCTTTCATGGCAGAACCGTACGCAAGTTTCTGCCATGGGTCGAGAAGCTTGCATACTGGAGCCGTCTCCCCATCCAACTATTAAGGCCGCAAAAACAGGCGAGACCCCAAGGCAAAGGGCCAACCGAAGATCTCGTCCAAATCAGCGCGCCACGAGACTGAACTCGCGCAGCAGCTCAGCGGATTCCGGATTGCGCAATCGCAACCAGTATTGTCCTGAGTTGAGTTGTGCAATTTTCACCTTGCCCGTCGGTTCCAGTCGGCCGCTGTGCAGCAGGACACCGTCGACCGATGAGAGTTCCCAACTGAGCGACTTCATATTCAAGCCGGTCCAATCGGGGTTCAGTTCGAGAGCTTTCCCAGCCGGTGCAGCAATGCTGGATTCATTTCGCATTGCGATCAGGGCAACTGGAACTGCTTCTGGCTTTTGCTGCAAAACCTCCGGAATGAAGAAGAAGATTGCCGCCGCAGCTGCAATCGCTACTGGCAAATAAGCGAGGGGGCCTTTCTGCGCTGGAGCGTCCGCTACTGCCTTTGCTCCCGCAGCCGCAGCCTGAATGAATTGATCCATTTTTTCCAAACGGGCTTGGCAGTATGCACACACAAGAAGGTGCTCTTCGAGGGTGGCAAGATCGTCCTCCGACGACAAACGACCGAGAGAATACACCTCCAGTGCATCTTCGGTCAGATGAGATCCTTCGATAATCTGTGGCACAGATTTATCCCTTTCAGGCAAACGCCTATCCATTTCTAGCCTCCAGTAATCAGTCGCCGGTGAGGGGAGGAAACTCCGGTGGCTGTTTTGTATAAATGGATAGTGTCACGAAGCCGAAGTTTTTCTCACAAAAAATGATCGAAGATTACTTTTCGCCATTCGACGACGCCCTTCGTCGCTGAATCGTTGTTTGGCTCTCGATTTCAACAAACGAAATTGCGTATCGTTCAGCTCCATCTCTGCGCAAATCTGCTCCTGCGTCTGCTCAAGCAAATAAAAGCGCGTCAGGATTTCGCGGTCCCGCCGCGAACAATCCTTGAGCACATCTTCGATGATCTTTGAGTTTTGCGTGCGAATCGCAACTTCTTCCGGGCTAAAGTGCGAATCCGCGATCCGCACACTGCCATCGATGTCGAGTTCATCGCGCCGTCGCGTGTAGTTCTTTTCGATGAAGTTAGCGATTTGCCTTCGAACGATCGTCCTCACGAAACCCATCAGCCGTTCCGGATCCCGCAAGTCTCCTCGCTGGATCGCCTGCACCACAATTACGAAAGTGTCATGTACGCGATCATCAATATCCTGCCGACCGAGCTGCCGCACAATCAGGAATTTAACACCACGGGAGAAAAGATTGTAGAGCTCTTCGAGGGCATCCTGATCGTTGGCCTGGATCTTTGTCACCATTTCGGTCCA
>JANXLY010000341.1 GCA_025354885.1 Acidobacteriota bacterium
TTCGTCGCGGCATTGATTTTATTAGGATCCCGCCGCTCTTCATCGCGAGCCGACTCCGCACCCTCCGCGCGAACTTCTTCCAAATCCTGTTTCACCAATTGGGTGGCTCCTCTCCAGGCCGCCGGTCTCTGGCGACCTCACAGCCTCACACTGTTTTACCCCAATGTTAGCCGTATCGCGGAGACTGATCCCATCCACCGGTACTTCTCAATCCATCAGCACCGCACCCGCAGCGTGCATAATTCAGGTGGAATTCTCCAGGGCCTTAGGTGAAATCGGTCAAACCTGACGAAAGTACTAAGTGGAATTAGGAGTACTACTACGGTTTTCACTTAGTTGAAGAGTCCCATCTTTTAGTTCACTATGGAGCTAACCAAAGAGCACGGAGTACTAGAACATGAAAGCCCGCAGTTTGCATTCCATCCGAAAATTTCTCGTTACGCTCAGCGCGAACACGCATGGTCAGGATCTTGTCGAATACGCCCTTCTAAGTGGCTTTATGGTGGTTGCGCTCTGGGCATTCTTCCCAACGGGCGTGGTGCCTTCGATCAGTACCATCTTCAGCAAGCTCAATTCCACCGCATCTGTAATGGTGCCCTGATTACTTTTTCAGCACCGGTACTGTTTCTTTCTCCACTCCACTAAGCCCCTGATCTGCCTTCGCCAGATCGAACGCCGGGTTGATTTTCGGCATCGCGGCGCCCACATTTTTGCGCCATTGATTCAACTTCCCCCACATCTGCTCCGTTCGCTTTTTCTCCAGTACTGCCAGATTCTTAAGTTCTCCCTGATCTTCCCTGATCTGAAAAAGTTCGCGCCGCCCATCTTCATAGAATTCGATGAGCTTCCAGTCGCCTTCGATCATGCTTCCACCTGGTACTCCTCCTTGATTGGAATAGTGCGGATAATGCCAATAGATTGCTTCTCGCTTCAGTTTTTTCTCCTTGCCGCGGATCAAAGCAGCGAGTGAGATCCCGTCAATCCCCTCTGGCTTTTTCCTCCCAGCCATTTCCATCAATGTCGGATACAAGTCGATGCTGGATACGTTTTCCCGTACCGTCTGTCCAGCCTTGCTCCATCCTGGAGCTTTCACGATGAGCGGCACCCTCAGCCCACCCTCGTAGAGATGACCCTTGCCCGCGCGTAGGGGCGCATTGTCCGTCACTGGCTGCCGACTCTTGCCCTCAAAACGCAGTCCGCCGTTGTCGGAGCTGATTACCCAGATCGTATTCTCTTCTTGTCCGCTGGCCTTGAGTTGTTGCCTCATCAGTCCAAGCTGCTCATCTGCAATTCGTAACATCTCCCGATAAGTTCCCTCGCCGCCCTTCATACCCGGTGCTTCCAGCGGCAGGTGAACCGCATAGTTTGCCCAGTACAGAAAGAACGGTTTCTCGCCTGTTCTATCTTCGGCTACCCACTTCCTGGCCGCCACTCCCAATTCCGTGGTGAGGTAATGCTCTGCCTTTCTTCCCTCAAGCCCTGGCAAGTCGAAGGGTCCGAAATAGCCATTGGAGCCGCGGTGGTTCCCGCCTGTGTTATGGTCAAAGCCCTGATCGGTGGGCAGAAAGCCATTGTCCCCACCCAGATGCCATTTCCCGATCGCTGCTGTTCTGTATCCGGCGCTCTTCAGGCTCTCGGCGATTGTCGTTTCTTCGAGTGCCAATTCCGTCTTCGTTCGCGGGGTGAGCAGCTTCGCGGTTGGCCACTGCGGCCGTCCCGCAATCCAGTCCGTGACGCCCGTTCGTGGCGGGTATTTGCCTGTTAACAATGCCGCCCGCGTCGGGCTGCAAACGGGGCAGGCGGCGTAGGCACGCGTGAATTTCACGCCCTCTGCTGCGATCGAATCGATGTTTGGTGTAAGGTTCCGCTCACTCCCGTAACAGCCAAAATCTTTCCAGCCCAAATCGTCAAACAAGACCAAAACAATATTGGGCTGCTTTGTTTTGGGCTTCGCTGTCATCGTCAATCCGCCGCTTAACCCGGCCAGGAAATTTCGTCGTGTTTGGTTTCTCATCGCTTTGGTTTTACAGTAGTGGTATGGAAATTCAGCCGTCGCCGGCTCTCGTCGAAGTTGCCGTGCTCGACGACGACAACGACTTCCGCAATTATATGGAAGACGTACTGGTGGAGGATCAGCAATTTTCCGTTCGCGGATTCTCCCACCCCGAAGACCTGTTTCTCGCCGCAGAACAGCGCCTTCCCGATATCGTCCTCCTCGATATGAAAATGGGCGACTTTCAGGGAGAACAGGTCCTCGACCAACTCCTCACCCGCTGGCCCACGCTCTGCGTCATCATCGTCACCGGCTACCCTTCCCTCGATGACATGCGCGCTGCCCTCAAACGCAAAGCCTTCGACTACCTCACCAAACCTTTCAGCCTCGCTCAGCTCCGGGCCACGATGGCCAATGCCATCGAAACTTTTGGCCTCGGTCGGGCAGCTCAAGATCGCCTCCGCGAGCGACTCGGCCACCGCATCAAACTCCTGCGCGTCGAAAAAGACTGGAGCTTGAAAGACGTCGCTGCCGCAACCAAACTCAGCGTAAGTCAGATCAGTTCGATTGAACGCGGGGCCCATCTCCCGTCACTCGAAAGCTTTCTCGCTATCTGTAAATCCTTCGACAAGAAACCTTCAGAGATCCTCGCCTCCATCGAGTTCTAACCTCTCCGCTGACCATTCCCAGCGCACCTGCTGCGCAATCTGCGAACATTATGTTTGATGACAGCCCTCTGTGAAATGGCCACGGTTGAAGAAGTACGAATCTACCTCAAGGCCACCCAAACCATCTCTTTGAACATCACCTCTGACCTCATGGAGATGCAGCTCTTCAGCCGCTCCGGTGGTTTGATCGGCAAGATCCGTGACCTTCTATTCGCAAAGTGGAATGAAGGTGCTTTACCAACTCAACCCGGTCAGCACGATAACACCGTGTTCGTCGAGAACCCCGTCAAGATTTACTATGCTGCCAAGATGGTTGACTGCGATGTCTTCGCTCATCTCCGCGTCGGAGTAGATCGCTACTACGGTGAACTCACAGATGCTCAGGCCGCGATGTTAAAAGGCGAAGGGCCGCAGGTCGAGTTGCCTCTGATCGAAGAAGGCTGGCGCAAGCTTGAGGCCGACGAACAAGTCGACGCAGAGATCAGTTTTGAAGGCCTCCGCTCCTACTAGCCAGCCTGCGACGCTTGCGAAATCGCCTTGATCGCACGCTCGTGTTCAGCAAAGATCACAGTCCAGTCAAAACACTTTTCCGCCCGCGCTTTTCCTTTTCGCCCAAGCTCACGGCCGAGTTCGCGGTCCCCCCACAAGGTCTCGATTTTGCTTGCCAGATCCATCGCACACCCTGGTTGCACCAGCAATCCGTTGACGCCATCTTCTACCACGCTGGGGATGCCTCCACTTGCTGTTGCTACTACCGGCAATCCGCTGGCCGATGCCTCACACAATACCCGCCCCATGGTTTCCACATCGCGCAGTCCTGACTTTGGATGCACTACCTCGATGCTCGACAACACAAAGGCATCGCTTGCCCGCATATAGTCCCGCAGTGCCCTGTGCCCGACGTAGCCCAGCAACTTTACAACTTCACTTAGGCCCAGGCTCACAATCAGGCTCTCCAGCCGTATGCGCTGCGCTCCTTCACCCGCAATCAACAAGCGCACATACACTTGCCTGTTGCGCAACAAAGCAATCGCTTCGAGTAAAGTATCCAGGCCTTTTTTCTCTACAAGCCTGCATGCTGTTACGAGATAGAATTCACCTTCAGCCATCCCCAGCTCTGCCCGTGCCACATTACCACTTGCGAAAAAATGCGTGTCGACGCCTCCAGGCAAGAGCAGCACCCGGGCTTGCTCAACAGCAACTCCTCCCAGTAGACTGCGAGTGAATTCGGAGTTCGCAAAGATCCTTTCCATACTTCGAGCCGATCCACGCATCACCCCGCTGCGCCTTTGGAGCATCATGTTCTCAAGGCCTGCAGGCCAAGCCCATTGCTTCCATTTACGATATAACTGCCTCTCCACCCAGGGCAGATCGAGCACCCTGCTGCCGATCACAAAGGGCCAGGCGATCCACGGTCGCAGCACGTCGTTCCCGGCACTCCGGCAGAACACCGGCAGGCCTGTCAGCGCTCCTAACTCGCCGTAATACACCGTTGAGGAGTAGATCAGTTCTGCCTTCATGGCTCGCGCGAGCTGCGCCAGTTTGCGAAGATTTGCCTGATACGCAACTCGCGACATCACGCGGTGCACAACGAAGGGAAGCTCCTGCAATTCCATCGGCCCCTCCTCAATCCTGTAAGTCACCACCTCGACGTAATAGCCCCGCGCGAACAGCCACTGACTCAATTCCACTGCATGGGTCTGCATGCCTCCAAACGACGGCGGGAATTCTGTGAGCACCAGGAGCAAACGTTGGGTCATGGTTGTGGTTAATATAGAAGTATAGTTTTGAGGTTGGCTCCTGTCGGTGTGTCGATGAGAATGGCTGGCGCGGATTCCCTCATGAACGTTGAATAGTAGTACACAGTTTAGGAGATACGATGACGAATATTTACGTGGGGAACCTCTCCTTCCGTACGACTGATGCAGACTTGGAAGCAGCCTTTGCTCCCTTTGGCACAGTCCTTAAAGCGGCGGTTGTTCAAGAGCGCGAGACCGGTCGCAGCCGTGGTTTTGGTTTCGTGGAAATGCAGAATGCCGATGAAGCTCAACGCGCGATTGCGACCATGAATGGAAAAGACGTTGGCGGCCGTGCCCTTCAAGTGAACGAAGCACGTCCCCGAGAAGAGCGTGGGCCGGGTGGCGGCGGTGGTGGTGGCGGTCGCCGCGAACCCCGCTGGTAATTACTAAATCTTAGTTTTGAATCTTGGCGGAGGAGCAATCCTCCGCTCTTGTTTTTCAAAAACAGGCAGCAGTGTTTCTTCGATCCAGGAAAACGCTGCCGCTTCGCCCTTCTCTTCATAGATCCTGCCAATCCTTGCTTCTACCATCGAAGCCTCACCCGTGATCTGAAGGAAGCGATTCGAAGTCATTCGAATCGCCTTTGCGTTATCGATCCCCAACCCTTCCCGCAAGATCCTTCGCCGGGCATACAGCGCCAAAACAGCGTCCCCAATCCATGCCTGTTCCAATATTTCTTTCTGACGGTCCTTCGCTTGCATGTTCTTCCAGTCTAGCTTTCGTAAGCTTTAGAGATGCTCCCGCTGCTTTTTCTCACCTGGGCTCAAACTCAAGTCGTTCTGCTTGGTACCGGCACTCCCAACACCGATGCGCTTCGCGCGGGTCCCTCTACCGCCGTTGTAGTCAACGGCTCCTCTTACGTCGTAGATCTCGGGCCCGGCGTTGTCAGGCGCGCCGCTGCGGCAGCAGAGCAGGGGATCCAAGCGCTCGCTCCAGAAAATCTCAAGACCGCCTTCCTGACTCACTTGCATTCGGATCACACGGCTGGCCTCCCCGATTTCTTCCTCACCCCCGCCGTCCTTGATCGCCATGCCCCACTCAAGCTCATTGGACCTCGTGGTACAAAGTCGATGGCCAGTCACATACGCGCAGCCTACAAGGAAGACATCGATCTCCGCATTCATCTGCTCGAAAAGGGCGACCCGCTGTCATACAAAATCGATGTGACCGAGATCAGTCCTGGCATCGTTTACAAAGATGCCAACGTTACCGTGACCGCCATTGCCATTCCACATGCCGGCTGGAAGCATAGCTTCGCCTTTCACTTCCAGACCCCCGACAAGCGCATCGTGATCTCTGGCGATACCGTGTATAGTGAAGCCATCGCCAAGGCCTGCAATGGCTGCGACGTCCTGGTTCACGAGGTCTACAGCGAACTTGGACTTACTCGCCGCCCGCCCCTGTGGCAGGCATACCATCGCAACGCCCACACCAGTGCCCACGATGTAGGCAGGCTCGCAACGATTGCTAAGCCAAAGCTTCTCGTCCTCACGCACCTGCTGCTCTGGGGCGTTTCCGATGACCAACTCAGCAAGGAGATTCGTGAGACTTATCAGGGCACTTTCAAGATTGGCAGAGATCTCGATGTCTTCTGAATTTACTAGCAGTTCAATAGTTCAGCCTCGGTGAATCAGACTTAAATGATTTCCTTGACGCTGCAAGCCTTGTCTCGCTACCCTTGAGAACAGTCACCGGTTCAGGGAATCTGGTTGGAATCCAGAACTGCCCCGCAGCGGTAAATGGGAACGAAGTGTGCAAGATGGCACTGGGCTCAGGAGAGCCTGGGAAGCCGCACTTAGTAGGACAAGTCTTTCGCCCGTAAGTCCGAATACCTGCCAGTGATCGCCACGCAGTATTGCGTGCGCATTTCCGATACTCCGAAGGGGAGCAACGCGGATGAACACCCGTATATTCCTGATATTTGCCAGTGCTTTGTCACTGGCCGCCGCTGGCCCGCAAATGGCGGGCCGCATCGAAGATTCCCAAGGCAAGGCTATCGCTGGAGCGCGCGTCCGCGTCTATCCAGCCGGTGCCCAGTCTCCCACCACCACCACCTCAGACAAATTCGGCAGCTTCACACTGGATGTGCGCGAGGCCTCGAGCTATCTGCTCAGTGCCGAAACCAACAACCTTTCACTCGCTACGAGTCTCAGGCTGGAAGCTCCTGCGACTGATCTTGTGATCCGCCTCGAACCCAATGCACAGCGCACTTCCATCGTCGTTACAGCCGATGCAGTGGCGACGTCCATTGATGATTCCGGTAAGGCTTTTGATGTGCTCGACAAGGAATCGCTTTCGCGGCGCAACGAGATCTTTGTTCTCGAATCGCTACGCAACACGCCTGGCATGCAGGTGCAGCAGCTTGGAGGCCCCGGGGCTACAGCGCGCATCGTGAGCCGCGGGCTTCGCACGGCCGATACTTCGATCCTGATTGATGGATTTCGCTACCGTGACACTACTTCGACGCAAGGCGATGCGGGCGGCCTGCTGCCAGATCTGCTGATCGTAAATCCTGATCGGCTGGAAGCCTGTCGCGGCAGTGAATCGACGCTTTATGGAACGCACGCCATTGGCGGTGTGGTCAACATCGTCTCCGACTCCGGTGGAGGCCCCTTGCACGGGCAAGTGGAGTTTGAAGGTGGCGGGCTGGGCCTTTTGCGCGGCCTCGCCAAAGCGAGTGGCGGAGAGGGACGCTTTCAGTGGTCTGGGGCCTTGATCCATCTCAATGTCCTCGATGGCATTGATGGCACAGATCGCTACCGCAACACCGGTACGCAGGCTTTCGGACGCTTTGCTCTCAATTCAAAGACGTCCTTCTCTTCGCGCCTGTTCACGACCGAAGCCTTCTCGCAATACAACTCGGGGCCGGGTGCGAAATTTGGGGTCGCCTTTCCTGCTGGTGTCATTCCTGGCACCCTGGACTTCTATAACCCGCAAGTCAATGATCCGGATGCCCGCCGTGCCACTCGCACGATCATGGGCATGGTTGGCCTCGATCATCAGTTCACATCAAAGCTCAATCTGCGCGTGCAGTACAACCGGCTCTACTCAAACCGTTATGACGCCAACGGCCCGGCAGGCACTGGCTTTCAGGCCCGCTTCCGCGACTACAATCAGTTCCAGGGTTCGCTCGACACGGTTGCGACTCGCCTGAATTACTCGTGGGGCAAGCGTCAGAATCTGCTCTTCGGCCATGAGTTTGAGAGCGAGCATTTTTACAACTTCGGGGATGATAGCAACCCCAATGCCGCCGCTCGCTCTACGCGAAAAGTTGGAGTGACACAGAGATCCAATGCGTTCTACGTGCAACAACAGTTCCGATTCTTTACCGGATTGATCGTCAATCTCAGCGGACGCGTGCAGGACTTCTCCTTGCGTCAGCCGAACTTCTATGGAGCCGCGGCTTTCTTTGAGAAAGGCGATCTGTCTTCTCCTCCTCGCGCTTACACTGGTGACGCATCACTTGCTTACATGATTGCCCGTAGCGGAACGAAGCTGCGCGCCCATGTTGGCAACGCCTACCGCGCTCCTTCTCTTTATGAACGCTTCGGGACTTCGCTCTTCTCTGGCCGCTACAGCATCTATGGTGATCCGAATCTTCGGCCTGACCGCGCGTTGTCGATGGACTTCGGCGTCGATCAATACCTGGCAGCGAACAAGGTGAAGATTGCGGCAACCTACTTCTACACGCGCCTTCAGCAGGTAGTCGGCTTTGGGCCTGTTGCGCGCGAACCCTATGGGCGGACGAGTGGTTATTACAATACCGGCGGTGGTCTGGCTCGTGGTGTGGAGATCTCTGCAACGCTGCAACCGACGCGCAAGCTGTCGATTCAGACGGCCTACACTTATGTCGGAACTCTGGAGCGCAGGCCGATCTTTTTGACCGGCGAGCTGCAATCGCAGCGCGTCTTTCCGAAGACCTTTTCACTCACATCGACCTACTTCTTTACGAGCAACTTTGATGTGAGTTTTGACTACTTCCATGCCTCCAGCTATCTGGTGCCGTTCTTTGTTTCGACTGGCAGCAGGGCCTTTCGCTTTGAAGGACCGCGAAAGGCCGACATCGCAACGCGCTATCGCATTCCGGTGAAGGATCGCTATACGCTTGAGCTCTTTGGGCGTCTGGAGAACATCGCTGACCGGACTTATTATGAAGCCGGATATCAGACCCCCGGCATCTGGGGGACGGCTGGAGTGCGCTGGCGCTTCTAGAGCAGCTTGCCGCGGGCGGCGACGGGCCAAGAGGTCTCGACGTTGCCCGCGCGATGACCGTGAACCTGCTCGTGCAGGTTCATCACGACGCAAACGTGATTCATGAGGATCTGCAGTTTGTCGCCGACGTGGAATTGGCGATCACACTTGGTGATGTCGATGAAGCCGTGCTCTTCGTTCATCTTGTGGAAGAGAGCGCCGGGGGCGTTGAGCACTTTGCCAAAGCTGATGCCGGTGTCGTTGACGAGCCGATCCGAAGAGAAAGTTTTCGATCCCCCGTCGACCAGAACCTGGCCGTCATGGGCAGTGGATACGACAGTTACGATGACCGTTGCGGCGCACTGGTCGAGGGTACAGGCGTTACCGCGAATGGTGTTGCGGTCGTTGAAGATGTAGGTTCCGGACCGAATCTCGTTCATGCCCTTGATGCGGTGGGACTGGTACATGGTGGGCGTTGAGCCACCGGATACAATTCGCGGCGTGAGTTTCGCCTTCTTCAGTTGATCGAGAGTCTGCTCGACGAGAATGCTGAGCTCAGCGAACTTGCCCATGCTTTCTTCGCCGAGGTCCTTGATCTGGCCCGGGTAGAAAGAGATGCCATCGTACTTGAGGTGGGGCAGCTTCTTGATGGACTTGATGAGGGCGGGCAAGTCTTCGGGCTTGACTCCGACGCGACCGAAGCCGCCGTCGAATTCGACCAGGATCTTTGCGGGCACACCGGCATCGGAGAGGGCCTTGGCGGCTTCGAGTGAATCGAGAGCGACGCTCAAATCCGTATAGCGGGCAACATCCTTGAGGCGAGCCATCTTGGCAGCGCCAATGGTGGGAAAGGCAACGAGGATTTCTTGTGCGTTGGCGGCGAGCATGACTTCGGCTTCGCTCGATTTGGCAACGGTGAGGCCCACTGCGCCACGCTCGATTTGTTTACGGGCGAGCAGCGGGCTCTTATGGGTCTTGGTATGAGGACGAAGCCGGAGCTTGTGCTCTGTTGTGTAATCGGCCATGCGCTGGAGGTTATCCTCCATGATGTTCAGGTCGACTACGAGGGCGGGGGTATCAAGTTCTAGGATGTTCACGTTATTTGAATTCAATGTCGATGCGGCCACCAAGGCCGCGGTACAACAGGGTAATATTTTTGGTTTTGTGTTTGCCGTCGATGGGGAAGTAGAGAAGGCCTTTGGTGGGCTCGATCATCTCCTTGGCGGGGAGTTCTTTTTCTTCAAGAACCTTTTTCATGGGGTTCGTCTTTTCCTTCGGATCATCTTTTACTTCGACGGTGGGCGTTTCGATTTGGGTAGGAGCGTTGCCGATGCCGCCACCATTGCCGGGCATGCGCATGGGGCCACCACTCCCAACTGGACCTCTCCATACGGGGCCGTTGTTTTGGCCCATGATGCCTGAAGTTGGGCCTTTCTCGGATTTGATGACAAGGCCGCCGGTGCCGGTAAGTTGGGCGGGGGCGAAGGGTTTGGTGCGTTGACCGTCGTCGGTAATGAGCAGCTGAAAGTCGTCACGATCGATCTTGACGCCTGCTTCCACACGGGGCTTGATCAACAGTTCCACCACATAGATGTAGCCATTCATTTCGTCGCCGAGGATCTGCTTGACGGCCTCTTTGTTGGCGTAAACGGTGGCGATGATTTCGAGGCGGTCGCTGGCACCGTGGGCGGTGGCGATCTTGGGTAACTCGGGCTTGGCGGCACTGAGGACGGAGCTGATTGCGAGGACTGCGAAAAGTTTCATTTGTCTCTCCCTAACCATGATTTGACGCTGCGCGATACCTTTTGCGTTGCATCCTGTTGAACGAAGTGGCTGGCCTCAGGAATCGTGACGAGGGTGAGGTCGTCGAGCCAATCCCAAGTGCCGTTGAGGGCAGGGGAGAGGAGGGCAGTGTCTTTGAGGCCGTGGATCAGCAGAACAGGCATGGTGAGGCGACGCGGGTCTGAGGACTGGTGGTAGGGCTCACGCGGGTAGTTTTTCTGGTAGAAGGCCATCATGCCTGCGAGGCTTGAGCGAGAAAAGGCTTCGACATAGACCTTGCGAGCTTCGGGGTCTTTGACCCAGAAGGCGAGGCCTTCGGCGGTGAGCTTGAGGTGCGAGTCTGGTTCCTGAAAGCGGCGGGCGTAGGCACTGGCCTTTTGCTGGTCGGGATTGGTGGCCAGCTCGCGGGACAAACCGCGCGGGTGCGGGAGGTTGAGAACGATCAGCTTTTCTACCATTTGAGGGGCATTCAGGGCGAGTTGCCAGGAGACCATGCCGCCCCAATCGTGACCCATGACGATGGCCTTTTGGCGGCCATTGGCTTTGATGACACTAATGACATCGCCGACCAGCAGGCTCATGTCGTATTTTTCAACACCCTCGGGCTGGCCGGAGAGGTTGTAGCCACGCAGGTCGAGGGCAACGCAGCGATAACCGGCATCGCCGAGTACCTGCATCTGATCGCGCCACGTGTACCAGAAATCAGGGAAGCCGTGGACCATGACGATGAGGGGGGCGTCGACTTTGCCGTAGGAGGCGTAGTGGATCTTGACGCCATTCGAATCCGCATAAGCGTGCTCGAAATCGACGGCATTGAGGGTGAGGGCGAGGAGTAAGAGGAAAAACGGCATGTGCCGCTATTTTAACTCGTCATCGAGGAGTTGCAGGAGATCGTTGATCTTCTGCTTCTGACTGGGGAGGGACTTGGCAGTGAGGTTGGCTGTGGCGAGTTGAGACTGGAGGGATTCGACTTGATCCGCAAGGTGGAGGCAAGCCAAGACCGCAGCGCGGTTGGAATCCACCACGCCACGGCTGGCAATATCACGCATCAGGCCATCCACATGGGCGGCCAGAGATTCGACACGAAGAGGATCTTCGCCCGTAAGGACGGTAAAGTGTTGTCCGTAAATGGTTACGTGAACCGGGGTGGACAAAGCAGTTGACCTATTCGGAGGAAGGTAATTCCAGTTGATCGAGCAGTTTGGAGAGGCGGGAGGCCGCCGTCTTGTTTTTCGATTTGGCAGCAGCGAGTTCGGCGTTGAGCCGATCTACTTCTTTTTGAAGAGCGATCTTCTCCTTACGGAGAACACCGACGGCTTCGAGTGCCTTTACGACCCGGTCTTCCAGTTGTGAAAGGAGGTCTGCTTCCTGATCTGAGAAAAGTTCTTCGGACATATGAATCCTAAGCAGTCGTGGGTTTCAAGGGAAGGGGCGTGTTGGCTGGGAGAGCTGCTTTCGCCTTGGCGACGAGGGCCGTAAAGGCCGGAGCGTCGAGAGTTGCGATATCGGACAGCACCTTGCGGTTGAGGTCGATACCAGCTTTTTTGAGCCCATCCATGAAGCGGGAATAGCTGAGTCCGTTGGTCTTGGCGGCGGCATTGATACGGACAATCCACAGGCTGCGGAAGTCACGCTTTTTGCGTCGGCGACCGACGTAACCGTATTTCAGGGCCTTTTCAACGGCTTCCTGGGCGGCACGATTCAGTTTCGATTTAGTCAAGAAGTAGCCTGAGGCTAGCTTCATCGTTTTGTGGCGGTAGTCGCGTCTACCAGTACCACGTTTTACTCTTGGCACGTTTGATCTCCTTAGGAATGATTCATTCAGTTACGGGCGTTGCGGGCACGTGCATGTGGCGCCGCTTGCTCCGGGTTTACAAGCTCAGAAACGCGGGTTAGGCGTAAGGGAGCATGTCGCGAACAGCTTTGATATTGGCACTGGAAACGGTTCCAGGAGTGCCAAGACGGCGCTTGTTCGCATTGGACTTGCCAGCGAAAAGGTGGCGGGCATTTGCTTTGCCACGCTTAAACGCGCCAGAGGCAGTCTTTTTGAAGCGCTTGGCGGCGCCCTTGTGGGTTTTTAGCTTCGGCATCGAACTAATCCTTGTGTTTTGAGTAGACAAGAGAAAGGACCGCAGGGACCTGCGGCCCTCGTCTACCTTCTGAGAGTTTAGCATGATGGAGGGCGGGTGTGGGCTCGCCTGGCCTGCGGCTGAATGAAAAAGGCGCAGGCGGGGATCGGGCGTCGTCCTCGCGGTGGGTTGAATGTCGGGCGAATTTTCAAAGATCGGGTGGCTCTTGAGCCGGTTGACGGTGGGTTTGTTTGGTTAGAGCTTGAGATGACCGGCTTCTACACCGAGACGGATGAGGTCTTCGTCGGAGAGCTTGATGTAATCGTCACCTTCTTCGACTGGGGTTGGCTTCGTTCTGGCGATGGCTTTTGCTTCTTCGGTTGTTGCTAACAAAGAGATTGCTATGAGGCCGGCGCTGGTCTTGTAGAGGTTAGTGGTGCGGAGATCGGCTATGGGGAGGACTTTCGAGAAAGTCACTTCCTTGCCGTAAGCGTAGATTTCACCTTGAACCTCGAGGGCGGCGAAGCGGTCGCGCTGGAGTTTGCGGAGTTCGTTTAGAGATTTGTCGGCTCGGCGTTCCTGAAGGGCTCCGAGTTTGATGAAGCGTTCCATTTGGGGTGGTCTGGGTCGTTGACCCAGCGGTCCTGGGCCTGGAGTTCGAGGGCCTGGGCACGATTGATCTGGAAGGTGGCGAAGGCGTAACGGCGGAATGTTTCTTCTTCGATGGTGCCTTCGGGTAGACAGTCTTT
>JANXLY010000351.1 GCA_025354885.1 Acidobacteriota bacterium
TGACTGAAAATGCTGGATACTTGTGCCATGGGTGGTTTCCGTTCGGGTGAAGTTGAACTCTTGCAAGAACTTCTTTACCCTATCAGGAGGCTGCCCTAACCTGTTTTCAAAAGCTAATTTGGACACGAGTGAGTTTGGCTAGAAGCGGCCCGAAGGTGGCAAGAGTCGTAAGTGGTGGAGGTAACTCGAGCAGCACGACCGGCAGAAAGACGGACCAGGAGAACAGATATGCGAGAACGAAAAATGAAGACAGTGGGTGGTTTGCTGCCAGCAGTTTTACAGAGGCGCTCAGGCTTCTCGAGTTTTTGAACTGCAGCTCCAATGCTTCGATTATGCCTTGGTGTGGTTGGAGCGTGCTAGCCTTTCGTGAAGGCGATTCCCATCCTCTACTTACCCATGAAAATGACTCTTGATCGACGAATGTTTTTGGCCGCCGGGCTGTCCCCGCTGGCGATGGCGCAAGCGCCTGACTCGATTCGGAAACTCAAAGCGATGACGGCCGGAATTGAGCCCATTGCAGACAATGAACGACGCGCGCGCATGGAGAAGGCGCGGCGGCTGATGCGAGAGAACAACATCAGTGCGCTCTTTCTCGAAGGAGGTTCGAGCCTTTTCTATTTCACCGGCACGCGGTGGGGTTCGAGCGAGCGGACTTTCGGAATGGTGTTTCCCGCGATAGGGGAACCGGCATGGGTGGTGCCTGCGTTTGAAGAGGCGCGCGCCCGCGAAGTGATCCGCTTTGGTACCGACATCCGGACCTGGGAAGAAGATGAGAGCCCGTACCGGCGAATTGCGCAAATTCTGAAGGAACGCGGTGTTTCTGGAGGAAGGATCGGGATTGAAGAGCGGGTGCGCTTTTTCATCTACGACGGGATCCGCAAGGAGATGCCGACTGCCGAGTTTGTCAATGCTGATCCGGTGACGGCCGGATGTCGGATGATCAAGTCGAAGGCGGAGATTGCGCTGATGCAACAGGCCTCTGACATTACGATTGAGGCTTATCGCGCGGGGCTGGCGACGCTTCGACTTGGCATGACCGACAAAGAACTAGGGCAGAATATTCTGGCCGCATATACGGCGCTGGGTGTGCGGGGCACGATTGGAGTTAGTTTTGGAAAATACACTGCCTTTCCGCACGGCAGCATTCAGCCGCAGAAGCTGCAAGTTGGAGATGTCGTGCAGATTGATGATGGATGCACTGTAGATGGTTATCAATCTGACATTACGCGGACGCTGGTGTTTGGCAAGGCGACGGATCGACAACGCAAGATCTGGGATCTGGAACACAGGGCGCAGGAAGCTGCGTTTGCGGCGGCAAGACCTGGTGCCACTTGTGAATCTGTTGATGCGGCTGCTCGCAAAGTGATTAGTGATTACGGCTTCGGTCCGGATTACAAGGTTCCCGGGCTACCGCACCGTACTGGTCACGGAATTGGCCTTGACATGCACGAGTGGACTTATCTGGTGCGCGGAAACAAGACGCGTTTACAGCCGGGGATGTGCTTTAGTAATGAACCGATGGTAGTGATCTACGGCGAGTTCGGGATTCGCCTGGAGGATTGTATGTACATTACTGAAGACGGCGTTCGGTCGTTTAGTAAGCCGAGTCCCGCGATTGATGAACCTTTCGGCTGACGGGGATCGCGCATCTTAGTGCCTATTTGGTGGCGGCGATCCCTACGACGGCGTGCCACATGAATTGGACAAAGGCATAGAGCGAATCTTCGCTGAGGCGTTCGACATCGCTGTGCCAGCCATGTTCGGCGAATTCGGCTTCGTCAAAGCGCGGACCAATGCCGTAAGCCTGCACGCCCCTGGCGCGTAGTTGGGCAAGATCTGTAGCGCCAGTGACCATGCCTGGAATCGTGATCGCTTTGGGATAGAGGCGACGTTGTGCGGCTTCGAGAGAGCGGAACATTTCTGTGTCGAGGCGGCTTGGAGGAGCGGAAGGACGGCCGGGGGGAGCGGGAACAATTTTAATGGCTGGATCGCCAATGATACGACCCATTTCTGCGTAGAAGCTGGTCATGTCTTCGTCTGGAAGAGCGCGGATATCGAGCATGGCTTCGGCTTCGGAGGGGATCACATTTTGACGGAAGCCGCCATTCAGCATGGTTGGCGAGATGGAGGTGCGCAAGATGGAGTTCTTGCCGAGATCGTGGTCGGCAAAATAGTCCTGAATGGCGGCGGTCTTTTGGGGGTCGAAGAGGCCGTTGTAGCGAGCGGCTTCTTCTGGTGGGCTGATCAAGGAGAGGCGCTCGAAAAAGGTACGAGTGACATCGTTGAGACGCATGGGTGGTTGCCAGTTGCCGATCTTGCTGACAGCAGAAGACAGATGCACGATGGCGTTGTCGCGGCGGGGTCTTGAGCCGTGGCCTGAGGTGCCGGTGGAAACGAGTTTTGCTCGACGGGGGACTTTCTCTGTAGCGGCAATTTCCACGTAGCGGACCAAGCCGTTTTCTGAGTGGACGAAGCCTCCTTCGGCCAGGGCATATTCTGCTTCAATGTCGGGCCAGTGTTCTTTGATGAGGTATTCGATACCGACATTGAGGGGCCCGCTGGAACTTTCTTCGCTGGCTTCGGCAACAAAAATTACGTCGCGGTCGAGGGGGACGGCGAGGCGCTTGAGGTGAAGCATTAGCATCAAGCCTGCCGTAACGCCATCCTTGTTATCTGTGGTTCCGCGGCCCCAGATAAAGCCGTCTTTGAGGAGACCGCCGAATGGATCCACAGGCCACTTTTCGGGCTGTACGCCGACGGTGTCGGTGTGCCCGAGAATGAGAATCGGCTTTTTGGTTCCGTTGCCTTTGAGGCGAGCGACCAAGTTGGCGCGGCCCGGTTCGAGGGCGAAGACCTGATAGCTGATGCCTTCGCGATCGAAAATCTTCTTGATGTAGTTGACTGCCGCTGTTTCGTTGCCTGGGGGGTTGCTGGTGTTCAAGCGAACAATTGACTGGAAGTGAAGGAGTGTTTCGGCCTTTGCCTTTTCCCAATCGACCACCGGCTCGGCGGCTCGAGTGGAGATGGCCATGAGGATAAAGATGGGCAAGCGGAGGCTGCGAAAGGTGGGCATTGGGTAATGGTAGCAGTTTCAAGAGTGATTTCAAGCAGAAGGAGAATGGTGTTTGTGCGCGGCATTTCTTTATACTGAAGAGGAAATGATTCGGGAGGGTTATGCTCCTGATGCCGATTTTACTTGTAGGAATTCATGGCCATATTAATCGACGCTATTAACGTCAAGCGCAGGACTTTGTTTGAGCTGGACAACACTCCGTACTACTGTCTCGATTCTGAGGTGAGCACACCGACGGCCCGTGGCGGGCAGACACTCGTGCGGTTGAAGATTCGAAATCTTTTGACGAGCGCTGTCTTTGAGAAGACTTTCAAAGCGGGAGACAAGTTCAAGGAGCCGGATCTGCAGATGATCTCTGCCGCTTATCTGTATAGCGATAGTGAGGGATCTCATTTTCTGGATCAGGAGAGTTTTGAAACGCTTACGCTTTCGGCGGAAGTAGTGGGGAATTCGCTTGACTTACTGATCGAGGGGACGCTGATTCAACTGTTGAAGTATCAGGGCAATCCGATTGGTATGGAGTTACCGATGTTTGTTGAACTAGTTGTTACTTATGCTGAACCGGGCGTGAAAGGCGATACGTCCAGCGGGAGTGCGAACAAGGTGGTGAAGCTCGAAACCGGGCTGGAGCTGCGTGTTCCGCTGTTTATCAAGCAAGGGGAAAAAGTGAAAGTGACGACGGAGACGCGGGAGTTTTCAGGGCGGGTTTAAGAAAATTGATTCTATGACGCCCCTTGTAATGCGGCAGCGGTGGACTCCATGGTGGATTGGCGGACCGATGCTGGCGGTGTATCTGATTTTTGGAGCGCTGCTCGTATGGGATTTCGATAAGGCCGGTTAGGGAGTGCGCATTATTATTTCGGCATTTGTGTTGCTCAGGGTTCTTGTATTGCCTGGTGCTTTGAATTCGCGGATCATTCGTGTTGGTTCGCATGGGGTTCAGGTGACGAATGGACCCTTTCCCAGGGGGCGAAAGGTAGATGTTGCGCGGGAGGACATCCGGTATTGTAATGTCGGAGTGCAGTATACGAGCTTTGAGAGCGAGAGTGGCGGATCTGCAAAGGTTGATAACTATCTGGTGGGCATAGAAACGCGAAGGAGACAGATCGACATTGCCTATCCGTATCTCAAGCAGGAGGAGGCGGAGGCTGTGGCGAAGCGGATGGCGGAGGCGCTGAATCAGGACGGGTTGCTTCGGCCGATTGGGTTGGCCAGGGCGAATGAGGCACCGCAAGCGGATGAAGGCTGGAGGATGAAAGTGCTTGCCTGGGGCGGGCTATTTATTGTGGCGATTCTTGCTGGAGCTTTTTGGGAGAGTTATTGAAGCCAGGGATGTGGGCTTAGCAAGTGTAGAGTTATCGCGCAGCCATGCGAGTGAAATTACGGCGGAGATCGGAAGGGCCTGCTTCTAGAAGCGGGAGGGCTAGGGCGGCGGATTTGCGCATGCCGACGAGGTCGCCGGTGGCTTCCTGTGCGGAGGCTAGAACGAAGAGGGACCAGGGCTCAACGCCAGCCTGAGTGGCGTAACTCCGGGCGAAAGCGATTGCTTTAGCGGGGTTACGGAAGCGGTCCGGGCGAATGGAGTGGAAATGCAGGGAAGCGAGTTCGAGGGCACTGGGTGAGGCGTCGAGACTGCTGGCGAGCGCGTCGAGGGCGGGTAAGGCGAGGGCGGCGAGGGCATCGGAGCGAGTTTGCGCGCCGGAATCCCAATAAGCTTCTGCGAGGCGTGCGCGGTTGTCGGCAAGATGAAGGAGGACGCTGCGGTCTTCGGGACGGGCCTTTCGTAGCTTATCGAGATTGAGGACGACTTTTTCGAAGAGCGGGACGGCCATTTGCGGTCTTTTGGTGAGGCTATAGACGCGGGCCAGGGCGTGGTTTGCGGCGGCGAGATCGAAGGCGGCTCTAGCCTGACTTTCGCAGCTACACCCCCAAGACAAGAAAAATCGGGCGTATTTGCAGGCTAAGCCCAACGGCTGCAACAGAGGGTCTGCGCTAAGCCGTGTAGTGCAGACCTACCCACTATGCAAGCATCATGATTTCTGCCATTCTGCCAGAGTCGATGTATTTGCGGAGTCATCAGCGGACCAAGGACGGAAAGACACACCGGTACTTTACGGTGGTCGAGTCGCGCCGCTTAGGGTCTGGAAAGACCCAGCAACGGCGGGTGCTTTACCTGGGTGAAATCAACGACAGCCAGCAGCGAGCCTGGCGCGAGACCTTGCAGGTTTTTGATGAGTCCGAAGACCGCCACCGGTCGTTGAGCTTGTTTCCGGAGGACCGCCCGGTTCCCGGCGACGCCAGCGATGCAGTGCAGGTAAAGCTGAGCCAGATGGAGTTGCGCGACGCACGCTCTTTCGGTGATTGCTGGCTTGGCTGTGATCTCTGGCGGCAGTTGGAGCTGGACCGGTTTTGGGACGAGCGCTTGGCCCCAGGACGCGAGGGTGTACGCTGGAGCCAAGTCTTGCAATGACTCGCCGTCAACCGGTTGATCGATCCCGGCAGCGAGTTCCGGTTGCACCGCCACTGGTTCGCTCAGTCGGCGATGGGAGACTTGCTTGGCGTCGATGAGAGCATAGCGGGCAAGGACCGGTTGTATCGTTGCCTGGACCGGCTGCTGGTGCACAAGAAAGATCTGTTTGTATTTCTCCGGCAACGCTGGCATGAGCTGTTCGCTGCACGCTTCGACATCCTGCTCTACGATTTGACGAGCACGTATCTGGAAGGCGAAGCCGAAGCAATACCGGCTGCGAAACGAGGCTACAGCCGGGATGGGCGCCCGGATTGCTTGCAATTGGTGATCGCGCTGGTGGTGACGCCGGAGGGATTTCCACTGGCCTACGAAGTGTTCGACGGCAATCGTTCCGACAAGACGACGTTGCGGGAGTTTCTGTCCAAGATCGAATCGATGTACGGCAAGGCGGACCGGGTCTGGGTGATGGACCGCGGCATTCCCACCGAGGCCGTGCTCGAAGAGATGCGCAAGGCGGAAACGGCTGTGCATTATCTGGTGGGCACCCCGCGTGCGCGGATGCGGAAGTTGGAGCAAAACTGGCTGGATCTGCCGTGGCGGAAGGTGCGCGATTCGGTTCAGGTGAAGCTGGCCGAGGCCGATGGAGAAGTGTATGTATTGGCCAAAAGCGAGGGACGCCAGGCCAAGGAAATGGCGATGCGGCGCAAGAAGCTGGCGCGCTTTTTATGGAAGCTGCGTGCGATGCGCAAGAGTTGTCCGAAGCGGGATCAGTTGTTGCTGCGGATTGGTGCGGCGAAGTCGGCGGCGGGCCGTGCTGCTGGATTTGTTGAACTGCTGCTGCCAGCGGCAACCGAAGCAGTGACGCCAAACTCATTTACGTTTCGTGTTCGTAAGGACAAGCTGCGGGAAGCGGAACTGGGCGATGGGCACTACCTTTTGCGAACCAACCTGGTGGGTGAAGATCCGGCGGTGTTGTGGGAGCGCTATATCCAGTTGACCCAAGTCGAAGCCGCCTTCAAAAGTATGAAGAGCGAACTGGGTGTAAGACCGGTGTTTCATCAAAAGCAGGAGCGCGTGGAGGCTCACATCTTTGTTGCTTTCCTGAGCTACTGCTTGCTGGTGACACTCAAAAATCATCTTGCCGCACACGCTCCTGGACTAACGCTGCGTGCGGTGCTTGAGAAACTGTCCAAGATCCAGATGATCGATGTCTGGTTGCCGACTACCGATGGGCGCTTCCTGATTCTTCCGCGTCATACCGAGCCCGAGCCGGAGCTCGTCGTCCTGCTGCATAAACTAAAGCTCACGTTGCCGCCTCAACCACCGCCACGCATTCGCGCCAAGGCTACAAATGTCCCCTCAAAACTTCTGAAAATGTAGTGCAGACCTTTGGGGTGCCTTTATTGATTGCAAAGGGGTTGGTCGCTTGATTTGCCCTCAACTGCGAAAGTCAGG
>JANXLY010000354.1 GCA_025354885.1 Acidobacteriota bacterium
ATCGCCGGCTTCTTCCACGGCGTCAAACTCCGGTCCTCAGACCCCACATCTCCATGTGCGCTCACCTTCCACGGATACATCCCATAAAACCAGGGCTGCTTCCAGAAGGCTGCCATCAGAGCCTCATAGCAGCGGGCCTGATGCGCCCAATCCGGCTCACGTCGCGGCTCGCTCCAAGGCTCACGATGAGACCCCGCCACACTGGCAAACCCTACTTCGGTCAGAATCACCGGACGGTCAAATTTCTTCTGCACCAGTTCCACCCGTCCAATCACCGGCGCAAAATCCAGACTGTCTTCGATTGGATAGTATTCATTCAAGCCGATGTAATCCACCGCATCCCACCACGCCAATTTCTCAAAGTCCGGCCCCTGATTTGCCGCATAAGTTAGCGGTCCACCATAAACCGCTCGAACCTGCTTGACAATCCCCCGCCACTCCAATTCATCCCCACTCATCTTCTCCAGTTCCGTCCCCACTGCAAACAGGTCCGCCCGCCCCTTCTCGGCAATCCTCGCCCAATGCAAAATAAATCGAGAATAGGATTCAAACCAGACCCGTCTCGCTTCCACACCCTCGATCTTCACCGCCCCCGGAAACATCCCCGGCATCACCCACAACTGCGGCTTGAGCAAAACTCGCAGCCCCTTCGCATGCGCCACCTTCATCAACGCAACATAAATCGCCTCATCGCCACCCTCCCTCCCCAGCTCCACCTCCCGCGCTCCTTGCCGAAAATACCCATAAGGCACCACCGCTACAGCATCCACTCCAAACCCTTGCAACGCATCAAACATCTCACCGGTCGGCTTTGGATAATAGGCCTCAAACCCATCCCGAACAAAACTGACACCTCGTTGCCGAAACAGCTTCTCATAGGGCCGCGACGCCACCTCCGGCACCGCCGCCAGTTGCTCCGCCAGTCGCCACCGCCTCATCGGCTCCATAGCGCCACCCACCGCCCCCAGCACTCCCAGTGCAACAAGCCCGCTCCACCACCTGCTGGTCCCCTTCACCCAAAACAACCCAGCCCAAGCCAAAGCGCCCAATGCCAAAGTTGCCCTGTCCTCTTCCCCCGGACGCCCTCGTCTGCCCCCCTCCGTCACCACTCGAATCCCGTCCAGCCGAGGCACAACCGCCACTACCTTCGCCGGCCAGCGCCGTGCATAGGACACCACTCCGCTCGCCAGATACAGACACACAATGAGCCAGCAGAATCTGCAACCGATTCTCCCTGTCATTCGTAGAATTGACAAAGCTATGCGCATCATCCCGTTCCTGCTCATTCTAAGCTGTCACGCTCAATCGCCGGCCGACGACATCATGGCCAAAGTCGCCGCCAACCTCGAACAAGGCAGCGAACTCCGCAGGAGCTACGTCTACACTCAGAAAATTTACACCCGCCTTCTCCGTACCAACTCCAAACTCGCCCGCGAAGAACGCCGCGAATACACCGTCACCCCCACCGGCGCTTCCACCGAAAAAAAGCTCATCCATTTCGAGGGCCAATACGAAAAGGCAAACAAGCTCCACGTCTACACAGACCCGGGCTTCCGTCAAAAGGATCTCGACCTCGACGGCGACCTCATCGAAGACATTGCCAAAAATCTCATCAACGACGAAAAGTCCAAAGACGGCATCGACATGGATCTCTTCCCCTTTCTGCCCAAAGATCTTCCCCACTACAAATTCACCCTGCTCAAAACTGAAACCTACCGTGATCGCCAGGTCCATCGCATCGCTTTCATCGGGCAAGACAAAGACAAGCCCTGGCAAGGCGAAGCGCTGATCGACGCCGAAGACCTCCACCCCCTCTCAATTCAGACCAAACTCAATTTCAAAATGCCCTTCGTCGTCCGCGCGATGCTCGGAACTAACCTCCGCCAAACCGGCTTCTCCCTCACCTACACCCGCCTCGCCCCCGGCGTCTGGTTCCCGGCTACTTACGGCACCGAAATGCGTCTTGACGTCCTGTTTGGCTACAAGCGTGTCATCGCCATGTCGATGGAATCTTCCAACTTCCAGAAGGTCACAGCAGACTCCACCATCACCTTCGTAAAATAGACTATGCGCTACGCCGCTCTCCTCGTCCTGGCTCACTCTCTATCGGCATCTGTAATTGCCGATATCCGCAATGAACTTTCCGCCGGAGATCTCCTCAGCGCCGACGCTCTGGCCACCGACTTCTGCACCACAAATCCCAACACCACCGAATGCGCCGCAGCCCTCTCCTGGCTCGCAAGGGGCGCACAAATGCTGAACCAGCCTGCAGCCACCGCAACCTACCTCGAACGCACCAAACGTATCATCACCACAAACCCCAAAGAAGACGCTTTCCTCCGCACCGCAATCGGCGCGTCGATCGAAACAGAGGCTCGACTCCTCGCGAGCCAGGGCAAACGCGACCAGGCTCTCAACCTCCTCAAATCCGAACTCGCAAAAGCCAAAACCTTTCCGCTCCAGGCCCACATCCAGAAGACCATCAACATACTCACTCTCGAAGGCAAACCCGCTCCCCACCTCGACCCATCCTTCAAGGGCAAACCGGTTCTGCTCTTCCTCTGGGCTCACTGGTGTAGCGACTGCAAAGCCCAGGTCTCCGCAATAGCCGAAGTCCAGCGCACGCACAAAATCGAGATCATCGCCCCCACAACGCGATACGAATCAGTACCCGACATCGAGAACCTAACCGAGCAACAGGAAAACGACCACATCGAAAAAGTCTGGCGCGAATCCTACGCAGCGCTCGACAAAATCCCCCACCCTATCGACACTCAGACAATGCTCGACTACCGTGTAAGTTCCACTCCCACCATCGTTCTAATCGACCGCAAAGGTATCGTAAGGAGCTATCGCACCTCACGCCTCAGCGCCGCTGAACTCACCAGGCTGATCCGCACATTGCCTTAGTTGCCGCGCACGCCAGCCGGATGAATCTGCCCCAGCACCACAGCCTTCCGCGCCCCCGTCGCACTCGGCAAATTCGCCGCGATCCCCAGCTTCGTCGCCGCCGCCAAAAATGCAAACGCCATCGCTTCCTTCGCATCTGCCGGAATCCCGATGTCGTCAATCGCGTGCACATAGCTCTTCGGCATCAAGCCCTGAAGTTCCGCCATCAACAACGGATTGTGCACACCCCCACCCGACACCAGACACTCATCCACCGAAAATTTCGGCGTAACAAAACGTTCAATCCCCTCCGCAATACTAGCCGCTGTAAACGCCGTCGCCGTCGCAATCAAATCTTCAATCGGCAACCCTGTCCCAACCAGCTTCCCAATCAGCGACTCACCATACTGCTCTCGACCCGCAGATTTCGGCGGCGGCTTCAGAAAATATTTATCCTTCAAAAGGCGCTTCAACAAAGGACGATTCAGCGTCCCTTTCCGACCCAACTTCCCGTCCTTGTCATAGCTCTGTTTCCCCCTTGTCGAAATCGCCGCAAGCTGGTCAATCACCATATTGCCGGGCCCGGTATCAAACGCAAACACAGCGCTTGCCTTGGCACTCTTCGGTAGCGCATGAACATTCGCGATACCGCCAATATTGATCGCCACGCGATTCACCTGGTCATGCGTTAGCATCATCCAGTCAAAGAATGGCACCAGTGGCGCACCATGCCCACCCGCCGCCAGATCACGCGCTCGAAAATTCGTAATCGTCTCAATCCCCAACCGCTCGGCAATCACCGCCCCCTCGCCAATCTGCAAACTACACCGTGGCCCCTCGTGATAAATCGTCTGCCCATGACAACCCACCAGCTCAATCTTCTTCACCTTCAAATCAAGCACTGCCTGCGAATACAACTCGGCAAGTTCAAAGTTCAGCCTCGCAATATCCCGCGTGTGACACTGCGCATTGGATACTGCCAGAATCCGCTTCCGCATCGCCGCCGAATAAGGCGTACTCCGAAACGCAACCAGCTCCAGCTTCGGCCATTCAATATCGACAACCGCCACATCAATCCCGTCAAGGGAAGTCCCGGACATGATCCCCGCAACACGCATTACTGCAACTCTTTCTGCAACTCAGCCAAAATCTGCAAGGCCTCAATCGGCCGCAACTCATCAAGCTTCAGTCCCCGGATCCGCGCCGCAATATTGCCGCCCACCGGCTCAAACAACTGGATCTGCATCGGCTCCGTCGGTCTCTCTCCCGGTGGAGTCAATTGCTGCTTCTCATGCAACGCCAGAATCTGCCGCGCCCGATCAATCACGACATCCGGCAGTGCCGCCAGCCGTGCCACTTCGATACCAAAACTCTTGCCCGCCGCGCCCGGTTCCACCTTCCGCAGAAACACGATCTGGTCGCCCGATTCCTTCACTGCAACATGCAGATTCCGTACCCCAGGCAGCGTCGCTTCAAGACTCGTCAGCTCATGATAGTGCGTCGCAAACAGTGTCTTCGCACCCACTCTCTGGTGCAGATACTCCACAACACTCCAGGCCAGCGCCAGCCCGTCATAAGTCGAAGTCCCGCGCCCAATCTCATCGAGCACCACCAGACTCCGCGCCGTCGCCGTATTCAAAATAAGCGCCGTCTCAGTCATCTCCACCATAAAAGTTGACCGCCCACGCGCCACATTGTCCGAGGCTCCAATCCGCGTAAACACCCGATCCACAATCGGCAACACCGCCTCATCGGCCGGCACAAAACTACCAAGCTGCGCCAGGATCGACAGCATCGCTGCCTGCCGCAGGTAAGTCGATTTACCACCCATGTTCGGCCCCGTAATCACCGCCACAAACTTGTTGTTGTCGAGGTAAAGATCATTGGGGATAAAGCGCGCCGCCTCAGCTGCCACCAGTCGCTCCACGACAGGATGTCGTCCCCCTGCAACCCGAAACTCTCCGCTCTCAGAAAAGCGCGGCCTCACCCAGCGCCCACTCGCCGCCACTTCTGCAAGCGACAGCAATACATCCAGTTCGCTCAACGCCGTCGCTGTCTGCCGGATTGGTCCCGCAAAGCTCGCCGCAAAAGCCCGCAATTGTCCAAAGAGTTCCTTCTCAATCGCGAGGATCCGATCCTCTGCCTCAAGAATCTTCACCTCAAGCTCTTTCAATTCCGGCGTCGTGTAACGCTCGGCATTGACAAGGGTCTGCTTGCGGTCATAGTCCGCCGGCACCAGATGCAAATTCGACCTTGAGATCTCAATGTAATACCCGAACACATTGTTGAATCGCACCTTCAGGCTCGAGATGCCTGTACGATCCCGCTCCCGCACTTCCACTTGCGCCACATACTGTTTGCCATTGCGCTGTATGTCACGCAACTGATCCAGCTCCTCATTCACGCCATCACGAATCACGCCACCATCAGCCAGCACCACCGGCGGCTCCGGGTGCAAAGCCCCCAGCACCTTCTCCCGCACTTCTCTCAAATCCACCATCTGCTCATCTAAACCACGCACCAAATCACACTGGAATCGCCGCAACACTTCCTGAATCCCCGGTGCCTGATCAAGAGACTTCGCCAGTGCCAGCAGCTCTCTCGGCCCAGCTGTATTCATCGTCACTTTTGCGAGCAGTCGTTCAATGTCATAGACCGCCCCAAGCTTCTCGCGCAATCCGGCCCGCGCAATCGTCGCTGTCGATAACTCCCCAACCGCATCAAGTCTCGCCTCAATCTCCAACCGCTGCACGCTAGGCCGCATCAACTTGCGCCGCAACAGACGCGCACCCATCCCGGTCACCGTCTCATCGAGAACCGAGATCAGCGTGGAACTCCGGCCCCCTCCAAGGTCAGCCGAAAACAGCGGCTCTACCAGCTCCAGATTCCGTACCGTAACCGGGTCCAGCACCATCGCTTCCCCGCGTTCATAGTAAGTCGGTCGATCCAGATGATCGAGCGCCGCCTTCTGCGTGTCCCGCAAATAATGCAACACGGCACCCGCCGCCGACACCGCCATCGGATGCGGACCCAACCCGCAACCATCCAACGAATTCAGCTTGAAATGCTCCTTCAGAATCCGCTCGCCGTAATCGAAATCAAACACCCACGGCTCAAGCATCGTATGCAGGCTCGGCAGATTCCGGTCCTTCACCGGCAGCAGCACTTCCTTGATATTCAAGGTCTCCACCATCGCCCCGAGTTCAGCCGTCCCGATCTCAGTCACCCGAAACTCGCCCGTTGAAACATCCACATAAGCGAGCGCCGCCCGCATCGAGTCCTTCGGATCTCGATAAACGGCCCCAAGATAATTATTCTCCTTGGACTGCAAAATATTCGCTTCTGTCGCCGTCCCTGGCGTGATCACCCGTGTGATCTCGCGGTTCACCAGCTTCTTGCCAGGCCCCGGCAAATCCATCTGCTCGCAGATCGCCACTCGATGCCCGCGCTGAATCAGCTTTGCGATGTACCCTTCACTCGAGTGATAGGGCACCCCGCACATCGGCGTGCCATGCCTCGCCGTTAGAGTGATGCCAAGATCCCGGGCCGCCGTCACCGCATCTTCTAAGAACAACTCGTAGAAGTCACCCAGACGGAAAAGCAGAAGGGCATTCGGAACCTGCTGCTTGATCGAATGATATTGCCGCATTAGCGGCGTCGTTTCTTTATCCGCCATTACGCATACAAACCACGCAGCTTGATCGTAAACGCAACCCGGTCAATGGCCAGCATATAAGCTGCAGTCCTGTTGTCCACACCATGCTTCTCGGCATAGTTCACAACATCTCGAAAGCTCGCTACCATCAACTCCTCAAGCCGTTCATTCACCAACTGCTCATTCCAGAAATAGCCCTGCCGGTCTTGCACCCACTCAAAGTACGACACCGTCACGCCGCCCGCGTTCGCCAGAATATCAGGGATCACAAAAATCCCTTTCGCCTTCAATACCGGGTCGGCCAGCGCCGTAGTCGGCCCATTCGCTCCCTCGGTGATGATCTTCGCGCGGATCTTGTGCGCATTCGCCGAACTGATCACGTTCTCTTTTGCCGCTGGCACCAGCACATCACATTCGAGGTACATCGCTTCATCCTTGTCGATGTTTTCGCCGCCCTCAAAGTCAACAATCGAACCAGTCTCATTTCGATGTTTGAGCAGTGCCGCAATGTCGAGGCCCTTGGCGTTGTAAACCGCACCATCCCACTCAACAATCGCCACCACCTTCAAGCCCGCCTTCGACATCAAACTCGCCGACTGCCCACCCACATTGCCAAAGCCCTGCACCACCACTCTCGCCTGCTTTGGGTCGAGGCCAAGCTTCTTCAACGCCTCCAGCGTCACGATCAGACACCCGCGCCCGGTTGCCTCAGTCCTGCCACGCGAACCTCCAAGGTCCAGCGGCTTGCCGGTCACGACAGCCGTCACCGTATGCCGCTTGTGCATCGAGTATGTATCCATAATCCAGGCCATCGTCTGCTGGTTTGTTCCCAGATCAGGCGCCGGCACATCGCTTTCCGGCCCGATCACGTCCATCATCTCAGCCGTATAGCGCCGCGTAATCCGCTCCAGCTCACGCTGGGAAAGGATGGATGGATCACAAATCACGCCGCCCTTGCCGCCTCCATAAGGGATGTTCACAACGGCGCACTTCCAGGTCATCCAGCTCGCCAGCGCTCTCACTTCATCCAGCGTCACATCCGGCGCATAACGGATTCCACCCTTGGCAGGGCCTCTCGCAATCGAATGCTGCACCCGATAGCCCGTAAAAACTTCAAGTCGGCCGTCGTCCAGTTCCACAGGGATATGGACAATCACTTCACGCGTCGGCGTACGTAATATTTTGCACAGACCCTCGTCCAGGTTCAGTGCTTCGGCAGCCAAATCGAAACGTGCCTCAGCCGCCTGTAGCGGGTTGAGTTCGTCATGTTGAGCGAGCATTATGCGATCCTTTTCAATTACAGTATGGCAGCAAGATTGTTCTCTCAAACTCGGCGGACTTTCCTTCTGAGTGCCGCAAAGAAGCCGCTCTCGATTGGCGGCATCCGATTCGAGACGGAGAAGAATTCGACCTCAAAACGTCGCTACCTTCACATCCACGGCAACGAGCTGACAGCTCGCCAGGTCCTCCGCGAACATGCAAAACTCAACAAGGGAAATTACTACTTTGTAGTCGGTGACAAGCGCATGGTCTCCATCGGTGATTGTCAGATCGACCCCAATCGTATGTTCACCCGTGAAGGTGCCCGCAAGAGCCTCGACCGCTTCAACAACACCAAAACTGCCGACCAGATCGAAGGCGCAATGGCTCTGCTCGACCGTGATCGAGCCAGCTTCCTCCATACTGTCATCCCGCCCCAAGGCGGCCTCATGATCGCTATGCACAACAACTCCGACGGCTACAGCATCAAAGACGAACTCGCGATTAGCGACAAAATTTCAATGCCCGATCCGGACAACCCACGCGACTTCATGCTCGCCACAAATGCCGCCGACTACGACAAAATTGCCAAAGGCCGCTTCAATATCGTCCTTCAACAATCCGTAAGGGGTGATGATGGGAGCTTTTCAGTACTAGCCGCAGGACGCTCCATTCGCTACGTAAACATCGAAGCTGCCATTGGGAATTACGAAAAGCAGAAGGCAATGTTTGGCTTTCTCGAGATAGTACTTCGTTAGTCCGGGTACCCCTTAGAACAAGTCCTATAGAACTACCTTCGTTTTGGTACCAGAAGTACTCCATTCCCATAGATCCAGCTATTTAGCGGCCCTATGCTCAGTTCAGTGGATCAAATGACAAGACAATTTCGAACAACAATCCTGGCCGCCAGCGCCTTTCTGGTTTTCGCCAACTCAGGCCACGCTGCAACGCTTGCTTACATCCGTGACGCCCCAGGGGGCGTCAACAGCGCTGGAAACCCTCCCGGCATCTTCCTCACTGGCGCAGTGCGCAGTGGAGTCGGATCTATCAACAGTTGGAGCGGCGGTGCAGGTGCTTTCGATTTTGAACTCAGCATGGATGGCCCGAGTGGTTTCTACTTTTCGCTGCTCACCTACTGCGGAGATCCATCCCGCAGTCTCACCGTCGGGCCTGTCGGCGGTCTCGGAGGAGAATTCAGCATCAACACCATGACCGACTTCGGCTATTCCTCACGCACCATCAACGCAATTCAACTTCTCTGGGCCAACGCTTTTGCCGACTCTCAAACCAGTGCCACCAAGGCGTCTGCATTTCAGTTTCTCATCTGGGAGTATATTGCCGACTCCACCTTCGACCTTGGCGCTGGCATCGTCCGCGTCACCGACGTCGACGTTCAAAACCAGGTGAATGCGTGGAACACCAACCTGGGTACATGGACCACTCGTGCCAATCTGCTGATGCTGGACGGTCGTGCGGAGAACAAGCAGAGCTTCTTCTTCCAGCAGAGCCTAAGGGAAATTCCCGAAACTGCAAATCCCGAGCCCGCCACTTATGCCATGATCGGTGCCGGTTTGCTCACCCTGATCTATTCGCGGCGAAAGAAGTAATTCTTCCGCCTTTGTTTGTCTCCCAATCGAATACTCTTGTGCCGGCCTTTTCGAAGGCCGGCCATTTTTTATTGCTCGATGCCCACTGCGCCAATCGCAAAGGAGTAACTCTTGGCAACTTCCTTCAGTCGGTCGTATCGACCAGAGGCACCACCGTGCCCCGCATCCAGATTCAGGTTAAGCAGGATCTTGTTCTCGCCAGTCTGATTGGCACGCAGCTTCGCCGTCCATTTCAGCGGCTCCCAATAGGGCACCTGCGAATCGTTCAAACTCGTGAAAATGTACATGTTCGGATACTTCGCCGCTGCGACATTGTCATAGGGCGAGTACGATTTCATGTACTCGTAATATTCCTGCTTTGCCGGATCACCAAATTCATCAATGTCGGTCGTGGAAAGCGGAATCGTCTTGTCCTGCAAACTCGAAACAACATCCACAAAGGGCACTCCGGCAATCACTGCCTGAAACAGTTCCGGCCTTGTGTTCGCAACTGCGCCCACCAGCAAGCCCCCAGCGCTTGCACCTTCAATCACCAGCTTCCTTGAATTCGTAAACTTCATCGCCACCAGCATCTCGGCCGAAGCGACGAAGTCGCGGAAAGTATTCTTCTTCTTGAGTAATTTGCCGTCTTCATACCAGGAGTAGCCAAGATCAGTGCCGCCACGGATGTGCGCAATGGCATAAGCAAAGCCGCGGTCGAGCAGGCTAAGTCGCGTCGCTGAAAAAGATGGATCCATCGGAATCGCATAGGAACCATAGCCATAGAGCAGCATCGGTGCCTGCCCATTCTTCACAAAGCCCTTCTTGTAGGCAACCGTCACCGGAACCTTGGTGCCATCAGCGCTGGTCGCCATCAGGCGCTCCACTATGTATTGCGATGAATCATAACCACCCAGCACTTCCTGCTGCTTGAGCAGTGTGCGCTTCCGCGTCGACAAGTCGTAGTCATAGGTCGACTGCGGTGTCACCATCGACGAATAGCTGAAGCGCAGCAAATTCGTATCAAACTCCGCGTTGCCGCCAAAGTTCAGCGCATAGGCCTGCTCGTCAAATTGGATGTCGTGCGACTCGTTCTTCGCCAGATCAACAACGCGCAGAGTATGCAGCCCGTTCAGCCGCAGCAGATAAACCGCATGCTTCGAGAACACGATCATTGCCTGCACAAATAGTCCCTTCTGTGCTGGAATCACTTCTTTCCAGTTCTTTTCAGAAGGGTCTGTTACCGGTGCCGTTACAACTCGAAAGTCGCGACCCTTGTCGTTGATTCGAATGTAGAATTTGTCCGAATGGTGCGTCGCCCCATAGCTGATTCCTTCTTTGCGCGGAATCAAAACTGTAAAGGCCGCTTCCGGTGTCTTCGCATCGAGATAACGCATTTCACTGGTGCGGCCCGAAGAGACCTGAATCACTAGAAATTTCTTCGAGAGAGTCTTGCCTACCCCCACGCTGAACTTTTCATCCTGCTCTTCATAAACCAGCTTGTCTTCGCCTGCGGACGTGCCAAGGGTGTGCCGCCAGACCTGATAGGCACGCTTCGATTGCTTCTGCTGCATCGTATAGAACAGTGTCTTGCCGTCTTCGGCCCACGTGATGCCGCTGGTTCGCTCCACCGTGTCGGCCAGATCCTTGCCGCTCGCCAGATCGCGCACGCGCAGCGTGAATTCGCGATAGCCAGTAGTGTCGGTGGAATAAGCGAGAAGCTTGTGATCCGGGCTCGTCGCCATGCCGCCGAGGGAGAAGAACTTATGCCCCTTGGCCATCTCATTCTGGTCGAGCAGAATTTCTTCGGCGGCCTCAAGCGACCCCTTCTTGCGGGCGAAGATCGAATACTGTTTACCTTCTTCTGTGCGCGAGTAATAGTAGAAACCTTCGTTGCGGCCGGGCACGGTCATGTCGGTCTGTTTGATCCGTCCGAGCATCTCCTGATAGACCTTTTCGCTAATGCCCTCGAGAGGCTTCAACACGGCAGCCGTGTATGCGTTCTCCGCTTTGATGTAATCGATGACAGCCGGATCTTCTTTGTAGCGAAGCCAGAAATAAGGGTCCTGGCGCGTATCGCCAAAAGCCTTCATTTCCTTCGGGACAGTCTTTGCGACCGGTGCCTTCAATTCTTCCGCCGAAAGTGTCAATACAGACATAAGTGTGATGAGGATCCAATTCGTTTTCATGATTGCAAGTAGCAGTTTATGCATGGTTGGGTTCTTTTCGCAGCAGTAGCCAGGCGCCAAGCAGCAGTGTGGCAATGCTGATCCATTGCGTATGTACCAGCGGCAAAGATTCAAACATCGGCAGTTGGTCGTGATGGCGGTAAAATTCGACGCCAAAACGAAGCAGGGAGTAGAGGATTAGATAGAGGCCAAAAATCCCTCCCGCGCGCTTTTTCGGGTCGTAGAGTTTGAACAGGATTCCAAAGATTAAAAGGTCACCGAGTAATTCGTAGATCTGCGTCGGATGTAGCGGAACGTTTAGCGGGACATTAGAAAATTCTTTCACCTCAGGGTTGGTGTAGCGCACCGCCCAGGGGCGCTCGCAGAGCATTCCGTAACAGCAGCCTGCAGCGTAACAGCCCAGTCGCCCAAGGGCATGGCCAAGCGCAATACCGGGTGCAAAGCAATCCATCGTCTTGAGGATCGGCAGGCCGTTACGGCGCATGTAATAAATGGCGAAGAGGAATGCCACAATAAAGCCGCCCTGATACACACCTGCTGCGCGCAGCGTCGAAAGTGAAAACATCTCGGCTGGGTTGCGCGAGTAGTATTCCCAGTCGAAGGCGAACATCATCAACTTCGCTCCAGCCAGGCCCGTGATCGCGCAATAGATCACAAGGTCCTGGATCTTTTGTGCAGGCAAACCTGCGCGTGCCGCAAGCTTGTTGGTGGACCAGAGACCGGCCAGAAAAGCCAGGGCAACCATCACACCGTAGGTCGGCAGAAAGAAGCCGCCGAGATCAATGAGTTTCGGGAGCATGATTCGTTTTTGACTGCTTTCGCGAAGAAGTAAATAGGTCGATTGCCATCAAAGTGGCACCGACGCAGATTGCAGAATCGGCCACGTTAAAACTGGGCCATTCATAGGAACCGAGGAAGACCTGCAAAAAGTCTGTGACTCCACCAGCAAGGATGCGGTCATAGAGATTGCCTACCGCTCCCCCCAGTACCAATGCCAGCGACAGTCGATTGAGCTGCGAGCCCGTAGCGCCTGCCTTGGTCGCCTGCCAGAGCATCCATCCGATCAAGCCCAGGATTACGCCGGCAATACCGACGAGCACCGTGAGACGAACCGTTTCGGACGCAGTTGACAGCATTCCAAAGGCAGCTCCACGGTTACGTGTATGAACAATATTGAAGATGCCCGGGATCACCTCGATCGTGTCGTAGACCGAGACTTTCGCTTCGATCCACATCTTAGTGATGCGATCCAATAAAAAAACTACGCCGGTTATCGTGATCGCCTGCACTCTCGGTGACAGCATCGCTATAGGCCCAACACTTCTTTGACTGCGCTCGCACAGGCAGCGCAAGCCGTGGGGATACTTGCTTCGCTACCCACGTCAGAGGTGTACTTCCAGCAGCGCTCACATTTGAGCCCCTCGGCAGGCAAGACTTCAACTATAGTTGCCTCGCCCTGCTTCAGTTCGACTTGCGAAACGATAAAGATCATGGGCAGGCTTGCAGCATAGGCCGCTAACAATTGATAGTCCTCTGCATTCACTGTGATCCGCAGCTTAGCGCCGAGAGATGCTCCAATCTTCGCCACCTCAAGCGCAGGCCGCGTCAGGTCACGGAACGCAAGCAAACGATCCCAGTTGGCAAGCCGTTCGTGCTGTTCCTTTGTAATGCCGTGTGTCAACTCAAGTGTCGTCGGGAAGTGGGCCACGTGGATCGTGTCCGGATCACCCTGACTCTTGGGGAAGACAGCCCAGGCTTCTTCGCAGGTAAACGCCAACAGTGGCGCAGCAAGACGAAGCATCGCATGTGTCATCCGGTAGAGTGCGGTCTGTGCACTGCGCCGGGCTTTCGATTTTGGAGCTGCCGTGTAAAGCCGGTCTTTCAGAATGTCGAAATAGATGGAACTCAGTTCGACCGTCGCAAAGTTGTAGATGCCCTGGTAGACCTTATAGAAAGCATAGGCATTGTAGTGAGCAAGGCAGCGCTCGGTAAGCTCCGCACTGCGCACCAGAATCCACTGGTCGATTTCTTCCATTTCGTCGGCCGGAACCGAGTCCGCACTCGGGTCGAACTGATCCAGGTTACCCAGCGCATAGCGAAAGGTGTTCCTGAGCTTGACATAAGCTTCGGCCAGACGTTGCAGGATGACTGGCGACATGCGAACGTCTTCGTTGTAAGCTACACTCGACACCCACAGCCGCAACACTTCTGCGCCATATTGCTTGATCACTTCATCCGGTTCAATGCCATTGCCGAGCGACTTGGACATCGCCTTTCCTTCGGCATCCAGAATCCAGCCACCCGTAACGCATTCCCGGTAAGGCGCGTGGCCTCGCAAGCCAACGCCAAGTAGCAGCGAGCTATGGAACCAGCCTCGATATTGGTCTGCCCCTTCGAGGTACATGTCTGCAGGCCAAGGCAATCCGTTTTCATCATTCAATACCGCAAAACTGCTCGACACCGAATCGAACCACACATCGAGAATGTCTTTCTCTTTGCGAAAGTGATTGCCTCCACACTTGGGGCAAACGAAACCGGGTGGCAGAAGATGGACAGCTTCTTCTGCATACCAGACATCGGCGCTCTCCTTGGCGAAACGCTCGAGAATCGGCTCGATCACCGGCTTGTCGGCGACGATGTGGTCGCAGGTGTCACAGTAAAAGGCTGTGATCGGGACGCCCCAGGTTCGCTGACGCGAGATCACCCAGTCTGGCCGATTCGCGACCATGTTCGAGATTCGCTCTTCACCCCAGGCCGGCAACCATTTCACATTCTTGATCGCATCAAGCGCGTTCTGGCGCAGGTTGTTCCGCTCCATCCCGATGAACCACTGGTCCGTACCGCGAAAGATTGTAGGGTTGTGGCAGCGCCAGCAATGCGGGTAAGAGTGCGTGTAGTCGGTTTTCTTGAGCAGGGCCCCATGGGCTTTCAGGATCTCTATGACGATTGGATTCGCTTCCCACACCGTCTTGCCAATCAGCTCGTCGGGCAGAACGCCGCTCGCGCCTTCCGCGTGGTAAAACTTGCCGGCGGTATCGACGGGGCAGTAGGTAGCGATGCCGTAAAGCTGCGAGACCATAAAGTCTTCCATGCCATGGCCGGGAGCGGTATGCACCGCGCCGGTTCCGGCTTCGAGCGTGACATGGCCGCCCACAAGGCCCAGCGAATCGCGATCAAGAAAGGGATGACGAAAGACAGCCTTGTCGAGAGTAGAGCCATCAAAGGTGCCGATGACATGCGCTTCAGGCCAGCCAAGTTCTTTGCTCACTGCTTCGAGCAGTCCTTGGGCCACGATGTAAACAACGCCATCCACTTCGTTCGCCACATATTCAAAGCGGGGGTTAAAACTGATGGCCATATTGGCCGGGATCGTCCAGGGTGTGGTCGTCCAGATCAGGCCATAAACATCCTTGCCCGCTAGCGAGGGGTGGACCGACTCCGGGATGCTCGACATCTTGAAACGCACATAGATCGATGGTGAGATATGGTCGCTATGTTCGACTTCCGCCTCTGCAAGAGTGGTCTGGCAACTAAGGCACCAGTTCACCGGCTTGAGGCCTTTGTACACGTAGCCCTGATCGTAGAAATCCACAAAGGTGCGGGCGATGGCTGCCTGATAAGGCGCATCCATCGTCTTGTAAACGTTATCCCAGCGGCCAAAGATTCCAAGACGCTTGAAGTCTTCTGTCTGCAGACCGACATACTTGTCGGCATAGCGGCGGCAAGCCTGCCGGATCTGCACCTGGGTCATCGCCGCTTTCTTTGCCCCGAGTTGCCCGTCCACTTTGATCTCGATCGGCAGGCCATGGCAATCAAAGCCAGGGACAAAAGGGGAATCGAAACCGGCCATGGTTTTCGACTTGACGACGAAATCTTTGAGCAGCTTGTTGAACGCGTGGCCCAGGTGGATTTTGCCATTGGCATAAGGAGGCCCATCGTGCAGAACGTATTCGGGGCAACCGGCACGGGACGCGCGAATGCGGTTGTAGAGATCCATCTCTTCCCAGCGAGCGAGCATTTTGGGCTCATTCTGCGGCAGGTTCACTTTCATGGCGAACGCGGTTTTTGGCAAATTAACGGTTTTCTTGAGGTCCACTGATAATCCTATTGTAGTAAGGCGGATGCCTCTGGCGGCGGCCCATGTCATTGATAAGGAAAAGTAAGAGGCGAAATTGGTTTCGTTCCTGAATTCCTGAAATGCCTGGGTGAGACAGGAGGAAGTGATCTGGGATTGAAGCTGCGAAACTCGTCTGCCGTAATTGACTGGATCCAGAGGGGAAAGTACAAAATTGGTTTCATTCCCGAATTCCTGATGGAACTGAGCAGGGCAAGATGAAGCGTTGTGGGAGTGGAGTTGAGAAACTCGTCCACCGTAAGCGATTGAAACTAAGGAGAAAAAAACGAAATTGGTTTCGTTCCTGAGTTTTGGTTGCGGCCTGAACTCGGCCTTCACCAGGCATGATCGAGAACCCTTCGCGAGGATGTGCCGATGGCCAAAATCGCGTATGGACGAAGAGGTGTCGGCGAAGGGGAAGTCAAAATTGGTTTCGTTCCTGCTTTCTTGGGCGAGGTGGAAGGGCCAAGATGAAAAGTTGTGGCAGCAGGCCTGCGGATTGCAAAAGTTGCCCCTGCCTGAAGAGGCGTCGGCGCAAGGCCCAAAATTGGTTTCGTTCCTGAATTTTCTTTGCATTGCCGTTGACTGTCCCTATCTCAAACTCAAATGGAGGCGCAGTTTGCCCTCCGTTCAGAAGCTAGCAAATGGGGCTTCGATTCCGAACCATTTGGCCGGAAAAATTTCACGGAAGTCGATTTCCCGGAGTTCAAGGAGTTCGGGGGCTCGAATACTGCTGGTGAGGAGTTTGCTCTGGTTGCCTGGACCGCGCTAGCCACAGACAAGCTGAGGGTACAGAATTACCGCGAAGCTGCGCTTCGCGAGATTGCCAAACTTACACTTTGCTGGCCGACTTTGGATGTCCGTGCCGCGACAGAAGCGTTTGAGATCCGAGGCTGCCAGCCCTCCCCCTGGAGGGTTTGGACGAGGGAGAGACTTGTGCGCTTGCTGCCGTTGCCAGCGTTACGGCGCATTGTCTCAGGGTGGTTGAGGTTGCGCCCGGCACCCAGGGGGCCCCGGAATGAGCCAAGGGCATTTGCCCGCTGAAACAGCCTGATCCTGCTACAGCGGATCGCTATTGAGACCCGTACTCGCGTATGCGGGTCTGGTCGATCAGAAGGTGCATCGAGGAAAGGGTAAACACTTTGCCGTCTGTCGCCTGAAGCAGCCGCCGCATGTCTTCACGGCGGACCTTAAAGCTCCGCCCGGCAATGCAGGCGATCACATAGCGGCTATGGCCTGTCTGGTCACGCAAGGTCCGCAGACGCTGGACGCGCGCGACCTTGTAACGGGCCGTACCGTCATCTTCCGTTAGTTTTGCCTCGATCAGCGTGTCACTTTGCAAATTATCTGGCGTAGATCTTTGCACGCTATTGGGCACGGCTGACCCTCCTCGAGCTCGTTCGAGCCATTAGCCGCGAGACCGTTGCGGGTTGAAGCTTGGACAACCAAGCGGCATCGGAGGCGGTCTCGTCGCCCATGGTGATCATCTTTCGAATCTCGGATTGCTGCTGATCGGAAAGCTTCGGGCGGCCACTGATGCGACCTTCCTCGCGAGCGGCATCCAATCCGGCTTTGGTCCGTTCTTTGAGCATGGCCCTTTCGAACTCGGCGAACGCCCCGACCATTTGCATCATCATCCGCCCCGCCGTCGGGGTCGCATCGATGGCTTTGGTCAGTCTGAGGAAACCCGCTGCGGATTCCCCGAACCGCTTCATCAAAGTTTCAAGCAGCGAGCTTGCGGGCAGTGTGGTAACCGGAGTTACAGACGACCAGAGCGGCCATATCTATCGCTGTACTAGACGCCGCAAGCATGATCGCCATCAGCCAACCCGCGCTGTGGAAATGGGTTAAACACGCTCATATCCCTTCTCTACACAAGAGTCTTTCTATTGTACGTTGCCCCATTTCAGACCATTCGTACTTACTTGAACGTGATGTTTAAGACCTCGCTCAAAGCCGTCGATCAGCCAGTCTAAAGCCAGGCGGCGCTACGTCCCGATCCACTCCACCGTCACCAGGTCAGCCAACGCCTTTAGCTCGGGGTCGCCGGTGACCAGGGCGGCTCCCTCGCTCTGCGCCAAAGCCGCCGCGAACCCGTCCGCGTAGGAAATCCGCCGCGTGGATTTCAGCTTGGCCGCCGCGATGATGTCTTCCTCGCTGGGCAGCACCAACCGAATCGGCAGGGACGGCAACCGCTTCAGGAATTCCTCGGCCTTGGCCGCGTCGAGCTTGCGGTTGGCCATGTAGTAGACCTCACCGACGTTCACCCAGCTCATGACTAGTTGAAGGTCGCCGCCCTGCTCCGCCTGCAGAAGGAGAGATTCAATTCGGGCGGCGGCGGGCTGGTCAAGCAGCCACGCAAGCAGCGCCCACGAGTCAAAAACTTTTAAGCCGGGCATCGTCGCGGGCCAGTTCGACGGCACGTTCTTTCGCTAGATCGTCGTGAAGGCTAGCCACACCACGGAACATCCCGCGCATAGAGCGCCAGTCCGGGAACCCTGAAACCAGGCGCTTCATGACGACCTGCTCACCCTGCACATCGAAGGCAACCTGCGTGCCTGGTTTGAGGTTCAAGCGCTCCCGAATGGTCTTCGGGATGGAGATTTGACCCTTCGCGGAAATGGTAGCTTTGGTCATGTGCGGCCCTTCTCTTACCACGGTACGACGGGATGGCGGGTGACGCAAGTTTTAAATTCTTACGCCGGTACGATTTTCGGTTCGGCTGGCAGAACCGACTAACGCGTAGCATTTTGCTTTGATCTGAAGGGCAAAATCAGCGTCCCAACTCCGAGGCAAATTAGATTGCGCATCGTTTCTTCGTTGTCAGGGAAAGGCACCAAGGCTCACCAACGTCGTTCGACGCCTCCGTGTCATCCGACCGCATTTGGTCACCTGCAAAATATCTTCGAGGCGAATCTCAAGTTTTAACCTCGAAAAATCAAATGGCCCGAGAGATGCATCGGTAAGGGAGACGCTTGTTCTCGTGGAAGAAAGTTTCCTTTTTGAGTGAAAGCGAATGAATCTCCAAGGAGTCGAAAATGACAATACGTCTATCCATACTAGCCGGGGGCCTACTTGCCTCGTCCATACTTCAGATGCCCGCAACGGCTCAGCCACAAACGCAAAGCATCCGCGCAACAATCACCGGAGGCGGAGGGGAAGGCAAATGCACCTTCGAAGTCGAAGTGGACGGAGCGGCCGACGTCGAAATCCACGGCGATCAAGGCACAGTTCGCAATCTCTCCGGTCGCCCTGCGCGCTGGCGGCGCCTCGAATGCAACCAGCCTATGCCCAACAACCCATCCGACTTCCGGTTTCGGGGTGTCGATGGACGTGGCCGCCAGCAGTTGGTTCGTGACCCGGCCTCCAGCGGTGGGGTGGCCGTAATCCGCATCGAAGATTCTCAAGGTGGTGCCGAAATGTATACCGGCGACCTTCAATGGCGTAATGGGAATTACAACTGGGGTGGTGTCGGCAACTGGGACAGTGGCCGCAATCCCGGTGACAACTGGAAAACGCAAATTGCGCCCAACGAAGCCATGAATATCTGCAGGAATCAGGTTATGGAGACACGCGGCGTGGCTCGAAACCGCGTCACTGTTCGTCGTGGCGAGGTCCAGCGTGACGGAGATTCCATCGTAAATTTCACCTTTGTGAACAACATGGGTAGAAGCAAGAGCGGATTCTGCAAAGTAGCCCGCAACGGCCAGATCATCCAATTTCAAATTGAAGGTGGTCAGGATCGTGGGCGCTCTTCACTCAATCAGGCTCTCGATTCCTGTCAGGATGAAGTTGCCAGAAGCCTCGGCATCGAGCGAAACAACGTTCGTGTGCAACATGGTCTGGATCCGGGCAATGGCAGCTATCTCATTAACTACCAGGCTCAAGACAGAACACAACGCATTCGAACAGGTTCGTGCAGAGTCTCCGCCTTCGGCGATGTCGAAGCCATCCGCCGCTAGCAGTCTAATCAACGTGACTAACCAAGGCGCGGAATCCTCCGCGCCTGGTGCCGCATCAAAGTCGCATGAAAATATTGGCGATCTCTGGTAGCCTGCGCAACGCATCCAAAAACACGACGCTGCTACGAGCAGCAAAGCTGATTGCCGAGACTCCGCTCGAAATCACGATCTATGAGGAACTTGACCAGATTCCACCCTTCAATCCAGACCTTGATGTCGAGCCAGCCCCCGCCGCAGTCGCTCGCTTTCGGGCTGCGCTCAATGAGTCCTCGGCCGTAATCTTCTCCACCCCCGAATACGCCCATGGCATTCCGGGTTCTCTAAAAAACCTGCTGGATTGGGTAGTCGGGAGCGGAGAATTGTCAGAGAAGCCAGTCGCCTTGATCCACGCTTCGGCACGAGGCGAATACGCTCAGGCATCGCTTCGAGAGGTTCTCAAAACCATGAACGCGAATCTGCTCACGGATGCGGAAACGACGCTCTCTCTGACAACCCCGTTTCTCGATCCGGCTGAACTCGCATCCTGCTCCAGCGGCGCGCCGCTGCTCAGAGCCTTCCTGTCGAAACTCAAAAAATCGCTTCCGCAGCCTCATTGCTAAGATTGCAGCAATGGCCCAGCAGAAGTTCCTGATCATCGGCAACGGGGTGACCGGGGTCACTGCTGCAATGACCATTCGGGCACGGGCGCCTCAGGCGGAAATCACCATCATCAGCGGTGAGAGCCCCTATTTTTTTTCGAGAACCGCCATGATGTACGCGCTCATGGGTCACATGGAACTGCCTCAACTGGAGCCATACGAACGCTCCGTCTGGAAACAGAAAAAGATCCACTTGGTGCACGACTGGGTAACCGACATTGATGCCACCCGTGGTTTGGTTTCCACCAGTTCCAGCCGCAGCTTTGCTTTTGATCGTCTTCTGCTCGCCACAGGTTCTTGCCCACGCCAGCCGGATTGGCCTGGACTCGCGGAAGCAAGATCCGGCGTAGTGAATTTCGTATCGAAACAAGACCTCGAAAAATGCGAACAGCTCATTCCATCTGCTCGAAACGCTACCGTGGTCGGAGGCGGACTGATCGGCGTCGAACTGGTCGAATGCCTGGTGCATCACAAAGTCCCAGTGCGATTCCTCGTTCGCGAGCCTCATTTTTTCCATGCAGCTCTTGGCAAAGGTGAAGCCGCAATCGTCGAGGCGCATCTCCGTCATCACGGCATTGACCTTCGCACCAACGAAACCGTTGCCCGGGTTGGTTTGGGCCAGAATGCGCAAGTCGCTGAGATTGAAACGAGCACCGGGCAGAATCATCCTTGCGACTTGCTGGGAGTGACGATCGGAGTTGAGCCAGCTGTCTCGTGGCTGCGTACCGTATCCACACCACCGAAAATCGGGCGAGGCATTCGGGTCGATGACTCATTTCAGACCTCAATCCCTTCGATTTATGCTGCTGGCGACTGTGCCGAAATTGGTTCGTCCGGCTTCGTCGAACAGCTTTGGTATTCGGCCAAACGTCAGGGCGAACTCGTTGCTCGTTCCATGACAGGCGATAAGGTCAGCTACGCCCGACCTGTCTTTTTCAACAGTTCAAAGTTTTTTGATCTTGAATTTACGACAGTCGGGCTTCCGCATCCGGGCGCAGGAGACCGCGAGTATTTCAGTTCAATACCCGGCCGCCCGGTCAGTGTCCGCCTCATCGAACACAATGGAGCCTTTGCCGGAATCAGCCTGCTTGGCTCGCGCTGGCGGCATGAACTGTTTGAGAGATGGATCGCAGAAGCTCAGCCTGTTTCGTTCGTCATCGAAAATCTCGAGAAAGCTCAATTTGATGTCGAATTCGGTCGTGTCCCTATGGGTGAAGTCAGAGCCCAACTGAAGCGGTGTCTCACATGATCCAGCCAGGCCTCTCGAATCGACTCATCCACGACCTTACCCATCGCGGAATCTCCGCATGGGCGCTCAGCTTTCTGCTCTTTGCCTTCTACCTCGATCTCTATTTCACCGAGCATCTAGCTGGCGTTGCCCACGCCATCGGGCTTGATGGGAAATGGACGCTCTACGGGTTGCTCTATTCGCTCGCCATCGTCACGGGCGGCATCTTCGTGATCCGCAAATACCGGCACGACCGCTATCAGGTGGTGCGAACCACAGTCGTCATGATCGTGCAGGTCACCTTTGGTTTTTCTATTCCTCAAATGCTCAAGTTCTTTCACCAGCCAGAGTTC
>JANXLY010000267.1 GCA_025354885.1 Acidobacteriota bacterium
GGAGAGCGTTGAGACTGGATTTGAATTTGCCTTCGTTGGTCTTTGGGCCGGTGCACTTTTGTGCGTTGCGGCGGTTAGCGGCGATTTGCTTTTCGGTAGCCATGGTTGATGTTCGTCCTTGTTGTGTGTGTTGTTCGGTGTGGAGGAAGTATGGGTACGCCTCCGAAGATGGTTTAGCACGGAGGGAGGAAGGGGTTTGGCTGGGGCGGCGGGTAAGTGCTTTGTTTTGTTTGTAGAATTTATTTTTTTGGGAAGTGAACGCGAATCAGGATTTGCACGGATTGAGGATATTAATGCCGAGCGAGCCGAAATTCCTTAGGTTGCGAGTGGCCAGGATGAGATTGTATTCGATCGCTGTGGCGGCGATTACGCCGTCGAAGTTTGAAATCTGGATCCCGCTTCTTCTGGAATTGGCTGACAGTATGGCCGCAGGGGTGCGAAGAGGATCTGCCGAAAAAATATTCTCGTGAGGTTGGCGAGTGAGCCTTTCCGACGATGTGGTCTGTGTCGAGACGCCGAACTGGTGATCAACTCAAAGCGGCGAATCTGCCGCTGGGAATCATGCCCTGGATTTCGGTCCAAAATCAGACCAGAGGCGGAACAAACACCGCGTTCCTAAATTTTGATAAATCCATACCCTTGGGAATTTCTATCTCGGCTGGGATAAGAATTTTTGTTTTAACTTTGTCGTCTTTTAGAAACGCGAAAAGCATCTCTTTTTCTGCATCAAACAGGTATTGAACTATGGTTCCATAAGGAGACAAATTGGCTGGGTGGGTGCCTTTTCGCTGAATCTTGCCTTCGTTGAGAATTGCTTCAAGTCTTCCAATTTTCATGCGCAATGCCTCTAGCAGCGCTGTAATGTTGCGCGCAAGACGCCTTATGTCTGTTGGCAGTTGATCGCCACCCCACTGAGCTTTCACAAGCTTGATACCAGACTTAATCGCCGTGGTCGTGGGGTCTTCCTTCGCGAGCGCGGCGCATGCCGCCAGTCCCTCCGCCTCCTGAATCGAAATTTCAGCATGCTCTAGCATGGCCTTAATCTGATAGGCGATCCGCTCTTTGCTCCAGCTAACTCCTTCGGCCTTATACAGTAAATCGTGAGTGGCGATAGACCACGCGTGCTGTAGAAAGGTCTTGAGTTGTACTTCAAAGCGTATCCCAGACAAATCAGTCGGGGGATCCGCCAATCCTTCACGAAGCGTTGCATACATTCGCAGGTCATCAAAGGGAAAGCTGTCGGATTGTTTGTGTGTTTTGTCGATTTTCTTCGGCCTCCGTTCTGCAACTGTGAAATGTTTTTTGACTAGTTTTTCGCCTTCCACAAGTTCGGCGGCATTGGCTACCACAAGGGTACAGGCGAAAAAATCTTCCAAGGCCGCTGGCAGTGGCACTCTTCCAGTCTCGAGCTTCAGCGCAAAGCTGGATAGTTCCTTTACCCTGCTCTCATAGTGCCAACGTGAATTCTTCAGTCCGACCACCCGCTCATCCACCAACTTTTTGAGACGGTCATTCACTGCCTTTTGATCTTCGTGGATTTTTCTAATGGACCCGGAAATCTTCATAACTCTATTTAGCGAGCAAGGCCTTCCTCAACGCATCCAGACGCTCCTTGCGCGGCTTCAAGTCGGTGCTTGCTCCACGCGTGTTCTTCAAATAGGTAAGAGCGAGAGTGAACTCTCCAGTTTTCTTCGATCTCAAAAATGCGTCAAGATCGATTTGCTCCGCGAGCTTCTGAACTTTTAACATAAACGCCGCATAGGAGGTCGCAAGCCTCTTCGGCGTCGGCAAGTCTTTCGTCAATGCAACCAAAGCCCACAAGGTGTAAAAGTGACCGAACCCCTTGCAGTGCGTCTCAATCACGCGCTTCTCTGTATTCATTTGCATGAAATAAGACTTCACTTCTGAGAAACGTTTGATCGCTTCGTCCTGGTCAAGATCTGGGCAGGAATCGGCGGGATCCTCATATTTTGCGTACAGTTCGTCAATAGCGCCCTGATCGAAACCCATAATCGAATTCTCAAGGACAACAAACATTAGTTCCGAAACGAACTGACTGTCAACCATCCTTTTCACGCGGGCTGCCGTGGCGACGCCTAGGTCACGCCAATCGTCTTTCTCCACTTCCCCCTCGATGGTCGAGATCAGCCAACCATCAAATTTTGCATGCCTTAGCTCCTGATCAGTTAGTTTTCTTGAATTCCGATTTAACCGTTCAAAAACTTCATTCACGACCGTTCCTTCAACGATATCGATCATCTCCACAGTGACCTGGTAGTTCCAGAATCTTTGCTTGAGGGCCTGCTCACCTTGCAGATTGCTCCACTTTTTCCCACTGAGCCGAATATCCCCATAATCCGCTCCGATCTTTAGCCTGTCATTAGCGAACTCGAGAATAGTCTGCGTTCGCTGCTTTCCGTCGACGACGTGATAGGTAGCTTTTCCAACGTCATCGATTGACTTATGCAAAAAGATTGCGGGGCTTGGATAGTTTCTAAAGATAGTGTCCAAAAAAAATTGTTTATCTTTACGAGTCCACACGCTGCGGCGCTGATATGGAGGGTTCAGGTCGAGTTGCCCACTCTGATAGAGGTCGAGAAGCCAAGAGATGTCTTGCGTAGATGGTCGGCGTTGCATGTTGATTACAATCCTTCGGTTAGCAATTCTTAAAATGAACGGTTACTGATACGGGCCAAGAAATCTCTCCCCGTTGAAGTGAATCATGTGCGTCGGTGCATCGGCGCACCAGACTTCGGTTTCCCAGGAGATTTCACTCAGGTAGCCAGCCATAATTGATCTTGAAGGGAAGGCCGTTACGTAGACAAGACCAGCCTTCGATTTTGCGAAGAGGCGAGTCAATTCGTCGTGGCGCTTGCTGTTGACAGGTCCATGGCTGGTTACGGATTCAATCAAGAGGAGCCATTCTCGCTCCGCATAGTAAAGCACAACGTCAGGCATTTTGCCGTGACCGTCCAGCTCAACGCCTAATTCCGATAGTTTCACTTTGTCAAAGTGTGCCCATTTGTCGCCGGTGTCGCCGACGTAGAGCAGGGTACTGCCGGGGGCGAAGCGGGAGGCGAACTCTTCGATTATTGCTTTAATCAGATCGTTGTGAGCACCAGGACTAAGCCGAAGCGTTGCTCCATTGCCAAGCGTTACCGAGAGCTTGTTCATCTCCCGTTGTTTCGCGTAGCGGGCTGCCAAGCCTTGGCGAGTTTTCAGGTAGGCTTCAAGATTCTGCTTCCAAGATGGAGCGCCGAAAGTCTGAAGGAGGGCCAAGGCCTGAGGCTCAATCCGGTAGACAGCTTTGGGGCTATTGACTGGCCTTGCGGGGTTATCAGGGTTGTAGACTGCGATACCGGCTTCTACAAGCTGATGGATCGATTGCCGACGGAAAGTTTCCCTGGTGTTTGGAGCGTAGCTTCGCTTTTAGGAGGTTCGCGAAAAATCCATCATAGGGGTGATACCAATTAGCGGGCTCGCCGCCTCAGACCAAGGCATGCCCTTCTTGAGGTTGAGGAGCGCAAGCAAACATAGCGCGGATCGTTCGTTCTGTTGCGCGCGAGGCATTCCCAGCAATTCGAGAATCTGTAGCGCTTCAGCGATCTTATTTTCTTTGGCCATGCAGTTTTCGGGTGTGTTGGTCTATCGATTCTTGCGTCAAGGGAGCCTGGGCCTGCGCCCAGTGCCCAAGCAATTGAAGATCGCCAAGCGAGGGATATTTGAGCAAGCGCAGGTCAGTCGCATTGACCTGCGTATGGCCGCTGAATCGGCGGAAAAAATCGTCTACGGCGGTGGAATTCAGAAAGGCAGCGAGGCCGTGGGCTATGTCGGCGCTGAGGCCCTTCTTTGCCGAGTGGAATACGTTGAGGTGATTCTCGAAACCAATTTCATTCGAGTTGAATGAGGCGGGGTCAACAACGTTTGCCACTACGCGGCGGCGTTCTTCCTTTGACGAGAAACGCCGGACCACCGTATAGAAGCCGCTTGGGTAGAGCCACTTGCGGGTCTCAGAGTTGTGGACGATGGCGTTCGGTTTTTTGGCTTTTCTTGGCCACTCGAGGGTCCCGTTTACGAAATGCGTTGGGTAAAGCAGTGGAACGGTAGTTGCGTCCGGCTGGTCGCGAAGGAACTCTTTCAGGCGGAAATCCACTACGGGGCCGGTTGAAACTTCAAGTCCAACTTCTTCTAGGGTATGTGTGGCTAGTGGAACTTCGCTTTGTCCTGTGTGGGCGGGCGAAACGGGAATGTGGATGAAACTCTGATCCTGCTGGTCTTGGACGATTTCAGTAAAGGCGTAGGAGTGGGATTCCAGGTCGCTGAAAGTGGTATCGCTTGACGTTGTGATTATGACCTTGCCTTGTGGCTTAGCGGCGATCAGCTTGATGATGACGTTCTCTTGTAAAACTTCGTCGTCGTTGAAGGCGCTAGTGCGGCTGTGGAAGAGATGAATTTGCTCAATGGAAGATCGCTCGAGAACCCATTGACGGAAGGGCTTGTAATAAAGGCCGTTACAGAAACTTCGGGGGATGATGGCGACGATCTCCCCATTTTTGGCCATGAGTTGGAGCGCGAGGCCCACGAAGGCCGAATAGAGATTGACCGTTTCGAGACCAACGGCGCGGAGGAGGGCGCGGTGGGCCGAGTCGCTGTTGATCTTCTTGTACGGGGGATTGAGGATGGCGTGAGTGTAGCCCGGCCCGGCAGTGCCTAAAGTGATCTTGTAGGCAGCATCCTCAATGAAATCCCGGGTGATCAGATTGGAATGGAAAGTGCCGTTGCCGAAATTGTGAAGGGTCTGCTGCAGGTAAGCGATGAGGGTAGGGTCGATTTCATAGGCCGATACTGTGACGCCCTGGCTGCCCCATTTGTTGATGAATGCGTCGGTAAGGGAGCCGACGCCGGCCCCAGCGTCGAGAAGCCTGATCGGGCTGTTTGTCGGCGAGAAGAGTGAGGCCATGAAGTTGGCAACGCTCAGGGGAGTCATGAATTGGCCAAGGGCTGCCTTGCGCTGCGGGTTGAGCTTCTGATTGGCTTCCAGGCGCACCTGGTCGACAGTTTTTGATGCTGCTTCGGAGATGGAAGCCGAGTTCATTCCGAGTGGGTTCTTGTTTGCATTTGCGGGTTGAGGAACTTGATGCCAGTATCGAGGGGCGTCCTCGTCGATTCGGTACTTTTTACTCTCCTCAGATATACCATCAGCGGAGTGGGTATCCAAGGTCAAGACTTGCTGAGCAACTTTTGACTCGCGCAGTAGGTCAAAAAGGCTCCAGTTCTTCACTCCAAGTCTTATCGGTCGCAATTGGAGCTTTTGCCAAATTATGGAGAAGCCGACTGAGCGATGTTGAAGTTGACTCTAGAGATTCCGGACAAGATGGCCCTTAGTCTTGAGGGAATCGCGAGAAGGAGTTCGACAGTCATGACAGCACGTTAGGCCAATTTGCGGCGGGATGCAGATTCAAGGGCCTGCTGAAGGTTGTGCGAACGCGAAATCCCATGGGTTGCGATTGGCCTGCGCGGCACGGAGGGTGTATCAAGAATTCAGCCCTCACAGGAAAAACTCAATCGTCTCCCATTTGGGAGTCGAAGGCGCGGTATGGATAGCACCAGCGGCCTTTCGCGCGCACGTCGGTTTCGTTCACTCGCCTGGAACGGTTGGCCGGTTTCGGATGTGGCCGCGATAGCCGGTTGAGCTCTGAAGCAAAGCGTTGCACCCTCCTCCAGATCGTCGAACGATCGACTTCAGCGCCCAGCTCATTGAGCAACCCCTCCACCTCCCGATAAGACAGGCTGAACCGCAAGTAGCAACGGACCGCACAGAGAATGTGGTGAGGCTCAAAATGCCCCTTCTTGAAAATGAGAGGACGCTGCGTCCTGTTTGCCATCTGGCATCAGCCTCTAAGGCAACTGATCTCTGCAACATAATCGTCCTGAAAGCCGATTTTCAGCAGGTTTTGAAAAACGTGACAACAGCTCACATATCTTCTACCCTGAAAAGTGAAACCCGGTGTTTACCGGAAAGGAGCCAGCCAATATGGAAGTGCAATTCACCCCTGACCAGCAGGCCAAACTTTTACGCATGGCGACGGCGCAAGGCCGCGCGGCGGAAACCCTCGTGCTAGAAGCAGTTGAACGACTTCTGGGTTATGAGGAGTGGTTCTCTCGTGAAGTCGATCAGGGATTGGCTGCGGCGGATCAAGGCGATTTCATTGAGAATGACGACATTCGCCGAATGATCGACACTCGGTATCCGGCTTAATGATCGTTCGTTGGACCCGGCCAGCAGCCGAAGATCTCACTCATATTTGAGAATACACAGAAAAGCGGTTTGGAGCAGGGCAAGCCCGCCGTGCCGCAATCGCTATTTATGACGTAGCCAACGACTTGAAAGGCATGCCGCTCCTTGGCCGCCCGGGACGTAGGCCGGATACGCGTGAGCTCACGGTCGCCGGTTTCCCTTTCGTAATTATCTACCGCGCACGAAAAGAGGCGGTCGAGGTTGTCCGCATTCTGCACGGTTCCCAACAGTGGCCGTAGCAGTTTCGCTGACCGTTTTTCAGATGGATATCTGATCGATCTTCATCCCCATTGCACGGCTTGAGATTGTTGATGCTGAGGTAGTTGGAAATCCCTTAGGTTGCGCGTGACCAGGATGAGATTGTGTTTGATGGCTGTGGCGGCGATTAGGGCGTCCAAGTTTGAAATCTGGATCCAGCTTCTTTGAGCATTAGCGGACAGGATGGCCCATCGATCAGCGATTGATTTCGTAACTGGAAGAAGTCGAGTTTCAAATGATGCGACCAATTCCGGCTGCTAATGTTCGAGTTGGTTGCGTCGCTTGCCTGGATCCAAGATATCTATTCCGCGCCTGATTTCGGCGAAGGTCAGGACGCTTGCGAATATCGCTTCATCGGTTGTTATCTTCAGCCAGCGGTCCACATCGGGATGGGGTACGCCGATTCGCGAGAACTCAGAAAGGACATTCGTATCGAGGAGGAAATGGGTCCAAGGTCTATGGGTTTGGGATCATCCTTTTGCCGTTCCAGATCGAGGTTGGAACCGGCGAATGGCGGTTGCGACAGAAGGTTGTAGAGAGGTTTGCAAATTGAGATGGTCGGCGTTGGAATGGGGCCAGAAGTCGGCCGCTTAGGGCAGCCGTCTTCAATTTGACCCTTACTTCTCGCCGAAGTCACGCCTTTGTTCCGCGCGCTGAAGGCGCGCCTGCCGCTACGCGGCTTAGTTCAACGCGAATCAGGATTCCTTTGGGTTGAGGATGTTGATGCCGAGGGAGAGTTGAAATCTATTCAGTTTCGCGTGGCCAAGGAGAGTGAGTTGCAAAGCTCAGTTGCCTGATAGGCTGATTCCAGATGGCAAAGGCGCTTGCTGTCCTTCAAGTCACTGCTCGCGGAGGATAGTGCCAAAACTTCCTCCGTCGCTAGAGCAGGGGGGGGCGTTGAAGCTATTCTTGGTGTCGAAATGAGAGAGCCCGCAGGATTCATATCGAGCCGTGTGGACGACAGGATAGGCTGCGGCTGCCTATCGATTTTCGAGAGACGGTTGAGGCTCACCCGGAGTGGTTTCTTGTTGCTGAGGATGAGCAGACACTTCATCTGAAACCAGGCGTGGGCGCTGGCCACAGGGTAGAAGTTGACCCAGATGGGCTGGTGCTGATTCCCGCTGAGCTGTCCGCAGAGTTCAAGGACAAAGTGGTGAAAGTAGTTCTCGACCAAGGCAAGATCAGAGTGATGACGGGCGAGGAGTTTGAAAAGCGCCTAGAAGTTGCCACGAAATAATGTGCAGAGATGGCGACGGAGTTCGCCAGGGCAGTCGGTCTTGTCGTTCCACTATCAAAACAGACTTGAAACATCACGCGCACCGCGCAGGACACGGACAATGGAAAGCGGCTTGCTTTTGGGATCGTAGATGATCAGATAGGCGCCCACGGGCCAAAACAGAATCGACTGGTCGGTCAGATCCTCACGGAGATGGCCGATGCCAGGATTCTCGGCAAGTCGCTGGCAAGCATCAAAAAGGCTTAGACGAACTTTGCGGGCAGCCTTGACACTGTCTGCTGCGATGTAGCTCCAGATCTCCCTGATGTCGCTGGCCGCCTCGCGTGAGAGCTGAAATCGCTTCATGCTGCCGGAGATTTATGGAGAGCGGCTTCTTCGCGTTCCAGCTGGGCAAAGAATTCGTGTCCATCGACGCCTTCGCCAGGCTGAAGAGAATCAAGCCCTTGAGCGATCTTTTTGCGGAGTTCCTGCTTGCGGAGTTCCATTAGCTCGTCACGATCGGCGAGCAGGCGCAAAGCATCCCTGACGACCTCGCTGGCCGACCCATAGCGGCCACTCTTGACGCGACTTTGGACAAGTTGCTCAAGCTCTTGGGTCAGGTGTACGTTCATAGGGTCTCCTAGGTGGTTCAGCCCTGAGAATAGCCTCTATGGCCAGATCTGTCAATTTTGGACAGGTCGCGCTCGCATTCCACAGTGCCTGAGGAGAAACAGGATTGCTTAGATTCCGCCCCTTCATCGGCCGGGCCGGTACATGGCGAAGACCGAATGATCGGAGTCGGCAATCCGCTTGTTACATTCGATGCGAACCCATTTGCTGCCTGCCTGGAATTCGATTTTGTTTTCGTGGATAGAACCGGCTTGGACCCAGCCGGTCGGTCCCCCGTCAGCCCGGTGGGCGGGCATTGGATACGAAATGATTGAGTACACGCCTTCCCCGGGCACTTGCACATCCATGGTGGCGGCAGGGCCATATTGCAACGGCTCAACCATCTGTCCCTCCACAAAGACCTTGGGGTCGGATTGGCGGATCTGAGCAACGATGCCGGTTGCTCGATGGATTTCGAATCCTTGTAGAAGACTTTCGTAGATGTGGTTCAAGAAGCGAGGAAGCTGGAAATCCCCAGGATTCGCGGCACTCCGCTGTATCCCGATTGTTAGCAGCACCAACGCAGTGATAGCAACCAGCACCCAGCGCGGAGGCCAGCCGAAGCGCTGTCGTTCGGCTCGAGGAAATCGGGCCTGAAGGCCAATTCGTAAGGATCGCGGAGGAGTGGGCGATTGCCAGGTATCCAATAATCGATTGAGGTCTGTGTCGTTCATGTGGCGGGCTCCATTCGCGGCCCGTAAGCCGCCAAAGTTTCTCTCAATGTGGCGCGTGCCCTCTGCAGGCGTGACTTCACGGCGGTGACTTCCAATTGCGTGATCTCCGCGATTTCCGACAACGGCAATTGTTCATAGTGCGAGAGCAGCAGCACCTCGCGTTGCGTTTCTGGAAGCCCGGCGATTGCGCGCGCCACGGACACTGCGATTTCGCCACGAAGGGCCTCCGTTTCCGGAGTGCCAGGATCGGTTGGCTCCGTTGTCGCAGGCTGCTCCTTTCGCCTCAGGTGTTTTCGGGACTTCGCCATTGGAAGTTTTAAATGGAATTAGGTATATATACCTAATTCCATGGTTGCAGTTGAGTGCTGAGGTATATATACCTCAGCACTCAACTGCCGTCGGTTATCCTAGAGTGTGAGATTTGACAATGAAGCTACAAGGTCGAGGTTTGCGGTCGAAGAAAGTCGAGCAGTTGAGCAAGAGGATTGCGCGGACGCTCGATTCGGAGACGAAGAGGGTGTTTACTGCCAGTGATCTGAGGGCGTTAATTGCGGCGCACGGGGAGGAGTGGAAGCTGGGGACGGAGGGGGCAGGAAGAGCGTTTCTGGCAATGTTTGAGGAGCAGGTGGGAGTGCGGAAGGTTGTGTTGCAGGGGGAGACGCATCGGCAGAAGTTTGTGCGGTATCTGTGGGGGGATGTGTCGCCGGTGGAGGTGGCATCGTCGCTGCGGGTGCCAGCTTATCTGAGCCATTCGAGCGCTGTGTTTGTGCATGGGCTCACGGAGCAACTGCCAAAGGTGTTTTATGTGAACTATGAGCAGAGCGCCAAGCCGAAGGCGAGGGGAACACTGACGCAGGGGGGGATTGATCGCGCGTTTCAGGGTAAGCAGCGAGAGTCAACGTTTGCGTTTGAGTATGGGGAGTATCGGTTTGTGCTGTTGAGCGGCAAGAATACGGGGCGGCTGGAGGTGCAGTCAAAGTTGCTGCCTGGCGGGGGGAAGGTGGATGTGACGAGCCTCGAGCGGACGCTGATTGATATCGCGGTCCGTCCGACCTATGCCGGAGGCGTGCATCAGGTGCTCGATGCGTACCGTGGGGCCAGGGAGTTGGTGTCGGTGGGGAAGCTGATTGCGGTTCTGAAGCAACTGGATTATGTGTATCCGTATCATCAGGCGATCGGGTTCTATCTGGAGCGGGCGGGAGTGACGGCCAAGCAAGCGGAGCGGGTACGGGCGATGGGGACGAAATGGAGATTCTATCTGGCGCACGGGACGCGGGAGATGGAGTTTGACGAAAAGTGGCAGCTATTCCATCCCAAGGGGATGTAGGGGCGCGAGCAGATCGAGGAGGTAATCGAAGTAGAAATCGAAGTCGCTCAAAGGGCCGGAGGTGGAGGCCTGGACGCTGGGCCAGTCGGGGCGGTGAAATTCCCGCTGGCTGGGGATCAGCGAAAGGAAGGTGAGTGGGACGTGTTTGGCAGCGAAGATTTCGCGGAGGAGTTTGCGGTGGGCGGGGGTGTGGAAGGCAAAGGAGGTTTGTGTGGCGATGACATGGATGTCGTAGAAGTCTCGAGCGCGGGGGCGGCGGGTGCGGCCGATGGGAGCATATTGCTCCATTTGCTGGCAAATAGCGCGGAGTTTCTCGATGGCAATCATGGCGGGAGAATAGACGAGGATCGTGAAAGAATCCATTTCGGCCACGCTGCGGGCCGCAGTGTATTCGTGTTTGCTGAGATCGACGGAGAAGGTTTTGAGCTGATTGGGGCCAATGACTGAGGCCTCGCGGCGCAACTGTTCGAGGTTGGCGTGGAGGAGTTGGTGTCGGGATTCGTCGACCAGTTTGAATTCGAGCCGGTAGCCACCCCACCAGGGGAATTGGGAGCTGTCCTGGCCGGAGGGTTTAGGTGAGAGGTTGACGTCGAAGGGGATGAGGCCAAAGGGGGCGAAGCGATTGGCAAGGACGCGTGCCATGCGGGCCTCAATGTTGGGGATGTCTTCGAAATCGCTGGCGAGGGAGAAGTCGAGGTCGAGAGAGCTGCGCGAGCTGAGGCCGTGGACTAGAGCCATGGCATTGCCGCCTTTAAGGACGAGCTGGTCGTAAAGGGTGTCATCGCTGAAGAGGGCAGTAATCGTCAGGCGACGGATTTGCTCAAAGGTCATCGACGATGGCTTTGAGGCCCGGTTCCTCCGCGAGGCTGGAGAGGGCATGAGGTGAATTGATTTTAGCTGTTGATGGTGGCCAAAGGGAAGAGTGAGGTTGGTGAAATTGGAAGGTATATATACCTACTGTATTGAGTTTATTTTCAAAGGGTTGAAAAATTTAGGAAAGTGCTCTGGAATCAATGCGTTAGCAGGTGTTTATGGTTGGATTGAGATGATGAGGATTGTTGGTAGGTATATATACCTTAGTAATGGTTTGTTTGGATGATCATTCTCGCTAGGACAAATGGTTCAGAAGCCGGGGAGGCGGTGGGGCGGGGTTGGATTTGGGTTGGGGTAGAGGGATTTCATTCGCCAGGTGGCCATGGCAAGGGCCATTACGAGGTCGGCGTTGGCGATCTGGGGGTTGGATGCGTTGCTGTCCACGTGGATTGTGGTTTGGCCGGTTTGGCGGCTGTTTGCGTAACGGAGGCTTTTGAGCTGGGCGATTAGAGTTTGTTGCTCAGGGAGGTTGGGGATTACTTTGAGCTGGTGGCTTTCTATCGATTGGAGCAGGGTCGAAATCAGGTCCAGTTTGGGGACGTGGAAGAGGTTTATCGGTAGAGAGGGGTGGGTGGTCTTTGAATGCGTTGCGCCAGCGGTGAAGACGATTCCTTCGAGACGGGCTTTGGGTTGGCCGCCTCTCGAAGTTAGTTCTTTGTGGAGGATTTCGAGAGTGGGGCGGCCTATTCCGGTGGCGTCGGCCAGCAGAGTGATTGGTGTTGTAGGGTGTTGTTGTTTGAAGCGCTCGAGGGTGTGGTGGATCTGTTGTGCGAGAGCGGTATAGGCGGTGCCGAGCGGGAAAACTTTTGTGGCGGTGAGTTGCCAGGTGTTGTGGCGGGGATGGGTGGAGTCGATCCAGTTGTGGGGCGAGATGGTCTGGTCGATGTTGAGGATGAGGGCCATGGCACTGGGGTCTTCGGATTGGCCGAGGTCCAGACCGAGGATGGCTTGGGGGATTTTGGTGTGAATCATAGTTCGAAGTGGATTGGCTTTGAGTCGCCAAAGTTTCTGAAGTCGAACCAGGTTTCAATCAGTTCTTTGTTGAAGACGGCGCGGTTGTGGGAGAGAAATTCGCACAGGTATTCCTGCCTGAAAAGGTGGTCGGTGAGGGTGGCGCGTTCTTCGTCGAGGAAGCCTGGACTGATGCGAGGACAGACGGTTGCCTGGACGGTGATGCGCTGCCAGGTTTGATCGCTGTTCCAAGTCTGGTGGAAGAAGCCCGTGTCGCCGTTGGGGGTGGACATTACGAGGAGGCTGGCGTTGCTTGCAGCGGCGAGGAAGGGGCGGACGGCGAAGTAGAGGGAGTCGGGGACCCAGCCGGCTTCGTCGATGATCAGAAGCGAAACGTTGGAGAAGCCGCGGATCTTGTCGCGATTGCCAGGGAGGGCGAGGATGCGGGAACCGTTGGCGAACTGGAGAGAGTGGCGATTGGTGCCGTCGGATTTGAGGTCTGGCTGAGTGGCGAAGTTTTTGATTTTGCGGAGGAGTTCGGCGGATTGGCGGAGACCAGGAGCGATGAGGATGGTTTCAGAGGCTGGGTTGTGGAGGGCGTGGTGGAGGGCGCGGACGGCGGCTGTGGTGGATTTACCCCATTGGCGGCAGCAGTTGACGAGGACACGATTGTGTGAGGACTCGAGGACAGCGGACTGTTGGGTGTCGGCAAGAAAGTTAAGGGCCAGTTGTGCCCATTGAACAACGGATTGCGATTTTGGATTTTCGTTTTGGTTTTGTCTGGCTACCGGACAATCGGAATTGTCTAGAAATATTGAATTCATGAAAGGTCTCCTCGGCAAACAGTATGCAGAGGAGGAGATGGCACTTGGGGCAGGCTGGCGGGGAGGAGACTGATAAGTGTTTTGTTTGTGGCTGGTTAGGGAGTTGAAGATTTTTTCAAATTTGCGCGAACGGCTTTTGGCGAGCTTGCGTTTTTGGCAGTAGTTTCTCTTGATTGCCCTAAAAGAAGGTCAAGTCGGGCATGGGGTAATGCTTACGATTGCGGGTCCAAAGCGCAGCAGCGGCGGCTTGGGCGCAAGAGGCGATGAGCGCGTCTCCCAACTCCACGCTGTGACTCTTTGCATACTTGTGAAGGTGAGCGCCCGCGTGCCGGGCGATGGCGGCGGTTACAGGAATACAGGTTAGAGCGGCGAAGAGATTTTCGAGGACTTTGTGCTCAGACGCACGTGCTCCAGCCCAAAGCTCGGCGACACTGACAGGCGAGCAAAAAACCGAAGATTCAGAGAGACTCAGTTCCAGACAGCGGGAGATGATCGCAGCGTCCTTGCCTCGCGAGACTTCGATCAGAATGTCGGAATCAACGAGGACAATTACGAATGGCGTTCGCCTTGGGAGAGCCTGACCAGGCGACTGCCGCGGCGGAGGCCGCCTACGATTTCGACAGCGGCTGGCTCATGAGCAGTTTGCTTGCGAATGCCGACGAAAGCCTGCATTGCTTTGGCTCCACCTTCAGAGTTGCTGAAGTATTGCGCCTGGACGGCTTGGCGCACTAACTCGGAAATGGTTGTGCTTTCGCTGCGGGCGCGAGCGTGAAGGTCTCGCCAGATGGCTTCCTCCAGATAGAGCTGCGTGCGCTTCATGATGTATAGCGTACATCGTTGCTTATCCCGGCTGTAAGGCGGCGGCGGGCTCAAGGTTCCGGGCGATATCTCAGTCGAAGCTGGGGATTTTCATTTGCTCGCCGCCTTTGAGGGCGGATTGGTGAGCGATGATTCCGGGGGCTGTGAGTACGAGCAAGAGAGAGGCGCTCCGCTTGAGTTCGGAGGCTAAATGTACCAATTTGAACTGTAATAGCATTTGGGGGAGCGAAGATCTTTATTTTGAATCTGTACTTTAAATGTTTAGGGAACACTTATCGAAAATCAAGTGTATAATTGCGCTCGGCTGCATTCCGAAAGAATGCTTTCAGTCAATGCTACTAAGAGGAGTTTGCTGTGAACTTAAGGATACTTTCACTTGGAGTCATGATTCTACTTCCCGTCTGGGCCCAATCAGGACCTACGGCAGGACAGACCGAGCCAAATGCTGGAAAGTGGAAAACCTGGGCGATCCCGTCCGGCAAGGACTACAGAGTACCGCCACCACCAGGTGCTGCCGCCACACAGGACGAGCTGCAATTTCTTAGGGAAGCGACGGCAGCGGTCAAGACCGATGCACGCATTCCGCCACAGATTGCATATTGGGATGCAGGCTCGCCTGCCTACCGCTGGATCGATATGATCTCAAAAAGGTTTTTAGCGGGTCAGCCTACTGGCGAATCCAACCGGATACTTACATACGTGGCTATGGCCATGTATGATGCAACGGTTGCGGCCTGGGACTCAAAGTACGCCTACAACCGACCACGTCCGAATCAGGTAGACCCAAGACTTTCGATTTCTGTAGCAGTACCGCAAAGCCCGTCATATCCATCCGAACATGCTGCGGCAGCCGCAGCAGCAGCGGAAGTGCTTGCCTACATGTTTCCGAGTGAGGCAGCGGAATTCCGGTCGCTGGCCGAAGAAGCGGGCCGCTCAAGACTTTATGCCGGAGTGAATTTCCCGAGTGATTACTTCGCAGGAATGGATTTGGGCCGGCGAGTCGCCGAAGCAGTTATTGCGAAGGCGCGCCTGGATGGGTCGGGCACAGTATGGACGGGTACGATTCCGACTGGGAAGTGTTTTTGGAATGGCACGAATCCCGGAAATGCGACGGTAGCAAATTTTAAGCCGCTGCTGTTGAGTACTCCGAGTGAGTTCCGGCCGCCGACACCACCCGCCTGCGATTCGGCCACCGTCGTCTCACAGACTGCCGATGTAAGGAATTTTCCACGAGGACCCACGGCGTTTGCGACCAACGAACGAGCTTTCTACTGGCAGAGTGTCGATGGCCGTGTGTTGTGGAATTACCGATTGGCGAATCAGTGGTTGTCTGAAGATAGCCTAGACAAGAACCCGCCGCGGGTAGCGCGAGTGTATGCGTTGATGGCTGCCACGTGGTTTGATTCCTTCATTGCTAGCAACGACGGGAAATTTGCGTATTGGTACATACGCCCGCATCAACTGGACCCGGCGATAGTTCCAATATTCCCTGCGCCCAACTTCCCGAGCTATCCTTCAAATCACTCCACACTTTCAGCTGCCAATGGGGAGATGCTCGCATATCTGTTTCCCGCGCGGGCGGATGAAGCGCGGAGCATCGGAAAGCAGGCAGGAGATTCGCGCATCTGGGCGGGAATTCATTATGAGATCGATAATGAGTCAGGAGTTGCGCTGGGCAAAAAAGTAGCCCAGAAGTTCATCGACTGGGCCAAGAGCGACGGCTCGCAATAGAGTAGGGCGAGGGCTAGCTGCGCAATTCCACTTTCTGACGGCATCAACAGCAAGACTGAGTTGGCGTTAGCAATGCCATCTCAGTCGAAGCTGGGGATCTTCATTTGCACGCCGCCTTTGAGGGCGGATTGGTGAGCGATGATTCCGGGGGCCGTGTAGGCCAGCGCTTCGTGAACATCTACTGTGGGCTTGCGGTGGTTCAGTACCGCATCGACGAATTCGTGCGTAATGAATGCATGGGAGCCCTCGTGGCCTGTGTTGTGGCGTAGCGGGACTGGCAACATATCCGTTGCCCACCATTGCTTTTCTTCGTAGGGTTCGAGGACCGAAGCCTGGCGATCAAAGCCTCCGGCGTCTTTATCTTTGAGCGTGGTCCAGCGGACGATGGCGGGACCAAGGCCGTTGGGATTCTTGAAGAAGAAGCTCATTTTGTCGCCATAGTATTGCGCGCGTTCGGTGCCTTTGTGAGCGCCCTTCCACCAGACCGCCACACGGAACGAAGTGCCGCGATTGGTCTGGAAGAGTGCGGTTTCATTCCAGAAGGGATTGCCGTAGACATTGTCTTTGAGGACGGGATCTCCATCGCCCCAGCCAATGCAGGTGACGCTGGTGAGGCGTTCGCCGGTGACACTGACGAGGTGTGCCGTGCAGTGTGTTGGATAGAGCATCGGTGGATAGCCGTAGCGCCAGGTGCGCTCTTTGCCTTCGTAGAAGAGCGCGTCAAGACCGGCGTGATGGTATTCGCTCTCGCAGGCGTAGAGATTTCCGAAGGCCCCCTGCTGGTAGAATTTGCGTGCGGAAATCGTGAGCTGCTGATAGTGGCTGGTCTCGGCCATCATGTAGGTGAGACCGGTACGCTCGACGGCTTCTTTGAGGCGGGCACAGTCTTCGATTGAAGTTGCGGCAGGGACGGCGGAGAGGACGTGCTTGCCGGAGGCGAAGCATTCGAGCGCGTGACGGACATGGTCGGGCGCGGGAGTGAAGAGGCCGACGGCTTCGATGCTGCGGTCTTTGAGAAGTTCAGTGAGGGAGTTGTAGGCGGTGGGGCAATTGTAGGTTTTGCTGAGCTTCTCGCGGCGGTCGGGACGAAGGTCGGAGACGGCAGCAACGGTGCAGTTGGGGTGTTCGTGGAATTGAAAGCTGGTGCCGAAGCCTCCTCCGACGATGCCGATGCGAAGGCGGCGATCCTGAGCGGCAACGGGAAGCAGTGTGGTGGAGAGAAAAGTTCGGCGAGACCAGGGCATGATTTGCATCCTCTATCTTTATAAGGTTCAGGTGGGGAGAAGGAATTTGGCGAAGCGTTTGTGGGTGGCGGTTTGGACGGCATCGGCGAGGGTGTATTGGTCGAGAGTGGAAAGGAAGCTTTGCAGGGCTGCATGCAGCGGCGCTTTGAGACCACAGACCGGAACGATGGGGCAGGTGTTCGATTCGAGGTGGAAACATTCGACCATGTGGAAGTTGGGTTCGCAGGCTTTGACGACATCGCTGATGCGAATCTTGTCAGGTTGGGCTGCGAGGGTGATCCCGCCTTTACGCCCAAGAGTGATGGTTACGAAGTTGTGGTCGGCCAATCCTTTAACGACACGGACCAGGTGATTTTTGGAGATGCCGAAGGCGTCACTGATCTCGCGGGTGTTTACGCGGCGGTCGGGGAAGTGAGCGAGGTAGAGCAGGACGCGAAGCGCGTAATCCGTGTGGAGGGTGAGATGCATCCAGCCCTAAGCTTAGCTGGCTGGAGCGGCGGTGGCAAAGGCGTCACTGTGAATATCGCGGCTCGCCATGCCGGCGAGGAAGAGACGCTTCTTGAGTTGTGTGACGATTTGCGGGTCTCCACAGACGAAGCCGCGCCAGCCGTTAAGCTTCGGCTGATCTTTGAGGATGCAGTCGGGGAGCGGGCCGTGCGTATGTAGCAGAGTGGGGCGGTATTCCAATTGGGGATGGAGCTTTGCCAGAGCTTCAAGCTCCGGGACGAGATAGAGACCGGCCTCGTTGAGTGCGCCGTGATAGAGGCGGATGGGGCCTCGATGATCTTGATGGAGAGCGTCGCGGAGGATGCCGTAGAGGGGGGCGAGTCCAGTGCCGGTGCCGGCAAGGAGGAGAGGCTGATCCGGGGCACCGGCGGTGTAGAAGCAGTCACCAGCAGGACCCTGTGTGGAAAGCATTTCGCCGGGTTGCGCTGTGGTGGCGAGCCAGGAACTCATCTGCCCATTGGGAATCAGGCGTATATGCAGTTCGAGAGTTTGTTCAGTGGGGAGGCTGGCGATGGAGTAGCTGCGCCCGAGGCCATCGGGACGAAAGAGAGTTAGATATTGACCGGCACGGTGGTCAAGAGGTTCATCCGATTCCAGTAAGACGCGGATCACAGTATCGCTGAGACGGCTGGTTGCGATCAGGCGGGCGGCGCTTCTTACGCCGGTGCCGGGAGCTTCTACGATGAGGTCTTCGGACGGCTTGCAGACGCAGGCGAGAAAGTAGCCTTGCTCGATGAGGGCGGGCTTGAGGCCGACTTGTGCTGTAGCCGGTACGTGGCCAGAGCTGGCACGAAGCAGACAGCTTTGACAGACACCGGCGCGGCAGGAATTGGGGACGGCAACACCGTTGCGAGACAATCCGTCGAGGACGGTTTCGCCCGCGTGCAGCTCGTGGCGCTCACCGTCCCAGTGGATGGCTGGCATTGGACTAGCGATTCAGGACGTCGGCGCGAGTTGATTCGGCAACAGCAGCGACCTGGGCTATGAGGTCTGGGGCAACGCCGAGTTCAGCGAGACTTGCTCCGAGGATCTCGACGACAGCGTCGAAGTGGGAATCGTTGAGCCCGCGCTGTACAAGGTGGGCATGGGCTCGGCGCATGTCCTGGCCGGTGTAATTCACCGGGCCACCGAAGGCCATGGTGAGGAAGGACTTCTGTTTGGCAATCTGCCCATCCATATCAACACCTTCAAAGAAGCTGCTGATGCGGTCGTCGGAAAGAACCTTCCGATAGAAGACGTCTACAGCGGCATCAACGGCCGCGCTACCACCGAGTTGTTCGTAAAGATTATTCATGAGAATTAAAGTTGCTTTCAGGATGCATCTTATAGTGCACGGTTGTCAATTTTTGTTGCATTTAAAATGCAACTTTTTTAGATTACAGTTGCGAGCCGTCGAGTTTTGGGTCTGGCTGGTTTGGAAAAGGCCACGCTGATTGAGAGTTATTTGCATCTGGAGCGTCTTATCGACCGGGCGCGCTGGATTTGCAGCTTCAATTTCAGGCAACAAAAGCGTTGTGGAGACGCTTGACTGAATCCTGGCTGTGAGGCACGGGCCCACCTTTCGCCAAAAGCTGGCTTGTGATATTGTCCGTGGTGAAGTGCCAATCAAAAGAGGTGAACTTATGGATACAAAGAGGTTCCTTGCT
>JANXLY010000268.1 GCA_025354885.1 Acidobacteriota bacterium
CTGCTGTCGGTTGAGGCGCTGGCGATGCTGGCCCCATCGGGGGAGAAGGCGCAAGACCAGACCCTGCCGGAATGGCCGCTGAGCGAGAGGCGGCATTCCCCGGTCGCGGCGTCCCAAACCTTGACGCTGCTGTCGTCTGAGGCGCTGGCGATGCTGGCCCCATCGGGGGAGAAGGCGCAAGACAAGACCCTGCCGGAATGGCCGCTGAGCGAGAGGCGGCATTCCCCGGTCGCGGCGTCCCAAACCTTGACGCTCCTGTCGGTTGAGGCGCTGGCGATGCTGGCCCCATCGAGGGAGAAGGCGCAAGACCAGACCCAGCCGGAATGGCCTGATTGCAGCATCATTCCTTTTGTCTTAGCCTTCAAAAATTCCTTTTTCCAGTTGCTATCGGCAAATTTCTCCCAATTCGGATCGAGCCGCGCCTCACCTAACCCCAGTCTCTCCCCCTCAAATCGCAGCGACATAAGCCCTGCTCCCCTCAACTCCGCCTTCTGCAGGCTTCCGCCACGCCAAAAACCACCATCGAGGCGCGCACGGCTAAAGTCCACCTCCTGCCCCTCCACCCCGCACCATTCCGTACGCTCCGCTTTCATGTCGCGGCAATCGGCACCTTGAAGATCCACATCTTCCACCCGGCAATCGCGCAAGATCGCTCCAGCAAGATTCGCACCACGCAAACGCAATCTCAAACTCGCGCTTCTACCCCGGATCCTTAGCCCGCTCAAATTTGCACCCGGCAGATTTACTCGCTTTGGCTCTGGCACCGCATAACCCTTCTCGATGGCTCGCATCCAGTAGACAAAAGCAAGGCTGCCGCCGCTCACTTCTCCTCCCTCTAGCAATTGATTCAAATTCTCTGCAGCCTTCTGCCCGATCATCTGCCCAAGAAAATCCACCGTCTCGATCGATACCCTTGGCATCTGCCACCGCTCCAGTTGCAGCTTCTCAAGCGCCCGCCTGAGATAACAGGCCAGAAAATACTCTTGCAGAGAGCTATGGGCAAACCGGAACTCGCGCTCCTCGCTATCCGGCCGCAAAACAAAAGTAGAGGTGCGCAAATCCTCTTTCAAAATCTCCCGCTTCACATCCACATAGGCACCCTGGATTGCCGGATTTGCGTGCAGAAATTCGTCAAACCATTCTTCAAGGCGCTCCACCGGCCACTGCTTCGTCTCGCTCTGCCACAAGGCCGCCGCAAATTCCTCCATCAACAACTTCTTGTGCGGCAGGCTCAACTGATGTTTGGTATTGTCGCGGTTCAACCACGAATCCACTACAATCGCGTAGAGACGCGCAGCGTTCATGCTCGCCCCACTGGCACTCTCCTGCTCCAGCCGCTCCAGCATCTCGGTAATCAGGTGCAAAAGATATGGCCTCTGCGCCAGGTCGCTCAGGTTATGCACCCTCGAGATCAGCGCCATCGCTTCCTCTGCTTTCCTTGCATCCCCGAGAAATTGCTTTAAGTAATTCCGGATTTGATTTTCATCGAAGGGCAGCAGACAAAATGCCGGCACCTCCTTCCGGGGCATCCCCTCCCGGTCTTCTCCCACCAGCATCGCTGCCTGGCTCGCCAGATCACGAAAGTAATGAGACCGGCACGAGATAAGAAACTTCCCCCGCTGCACTCCGGCTTGCGGCTTCCGGTTCAGGTCGGGTAGGATCGACCACAGATTCCGAATGAACTCCGCCCCTTCTCCAGGGCTCAAATGCACAATCCGCTCATCCAACCCGTCAAATAGCATCACTGCACCCTTGCGCCGCACCTGCTGGATCAACATCCTTGCTGTCACGCGTGGGCCCTCAAGATGATGGTTCTTCTCGATAATCTGGGTCAGCATCTCCTCAAGCTCGGGCACAGGATTTTTACCCCGGTAATCCCGTAGATCCACGTAGATTGGCAGGGGCACCTCCCGCTTCGTCTTCCGTGCTTCGAGCAAAGCATGGGTCAACATGCGCAGCGTGGTCGTCTTCCCGATGCCGTATTCACCGAGCAGCGCAAAAAAAGGAAACGCGCTCGCATCCATGGCCCACCCTTGCAACACCCCCATTGCATCCTCTGCCTGCTGTAGTCTCTCCCCATGGCCCAGGCTCATACGCCCACCGCGTGGTTTTTCAACAATCCCAGGCAGCTCACCACTCGAAATAAAAAATTTCCGTGGCGAATCTCCACCCGCAAAATGCTTTTCCAGCCGGTCGTGGATTTGCTTTGCCAGCCCTTGCGCAAATGCCCTCCGCTGCTTGCCGCTCACCGGGTAGCCTTCCTCGTCCCCATTCGAAAAGATCCGCATCAGGTCGAACTCATAAAGATCCTGCCGCTTCGCATCCAGCGCAGCCAAAGTCACCGGTAGACAAATCGGCCCATACGGGCCTTGCTGCAGGATCGGTAACTCGTAATCCTTGAAAGCCTCAGAGCCCAGCAACGCAGGGCTCAACAGTACCAAACAGCCATCCGCCCTCTCCATTTCCTCCTGCTGCTGCTCCAACCGTTTCTCCCCAATCTTCAAATCGGCATCCACATTCCAAAACTGAAAATCAAACTGCTGATTGATCTTCAGTTCAATACCCAAATCCTGCAGAAGTTTTCCGGCCATGCCCCGATCTTCCGTTGCCTGGCAAACATACAACCTCACCTTGCGTCGCCCAGCAATCGTCGAGCTGAACCCCTTAGGAGCCACCTCCGGCTGATGCTCCAGCGGCTCAGAAAGCGAGCGGGAGAATTTCTCGGCCAGCACGTCGTTCCGATCTGGCCCAAGAAACCAGCACAGCCGGTCTCCATCCAAATCCTTCTTGCTATCGGTCTCCAGTGCAAAACTAAGCCCAGCCTCCTCTGCCACATCATTCAATCGCTTCCGCAAAGCCCGAAAACTATCGAGCCGCTTCGCCCCCGTCTTCTCGGGGTAAAGCCCATCGAGCGCAGCCTCCAGGCTCCACTTCTCCGTCTTCGCCAGCGCGCACAGGCTTCGCAACTTCCCCTGATCTGCCCTCCCCAACTCGGCGAGCCAGGGCCCCAACTGCTCAACGATTGCATCGCCAAACAACAGCACTCGATCAGACATTTGCAGTCACCGCCGCCAGACGATCTTCCATTGCTTGATAGAGCCGATACGCAAAGTCTTCCTTCTGCATCCGGCTACTCAGTTCACTAAAAAACTTTCCATCTCGGCGAAAGATCTGAAAGGCCTCGAGCCCCTTGAGATCCTGCCGCTGAAAATCCACCGGTTTCAGCCCCACCGGAATCAGAGGCTTCGTCGCCTCCGGCCCCACAAACTTGGGCAGCTCATGCTTCCCGATATAAGCGCTCGCCAAAAACGCCGGGCTCACCATGAGCAGTCCAAGATCCGCCGCCGCCAACCCGGCCTGGATAATGTCGTGCCACTTCTCGCCCACAAGAATATCCTTGCGGCATTGCCAGAAATCAATTTCGAATCGCTTCGAACTCGCAAACTGCGCCTCAAGCGCCTTCAGCAGGTAATCGACCTCCACCCCATCCACCACCGCGTGAGGCACAAATAGCTTCAAGACTTTTTTGACTGCCATACCTGCATCTTACGCCTCTAAAAATCGGAAATCCAGCAAAACTTTACGATTTTAACGATTTATTTACGCTACAGCGTTCACAACGAAGAAAAATAAAGTTTCCAAACAAAACAAAGCACTTACCCGCCGCCCCAGCCAAACCCCTTCCTCCCTCCGTGCTAAACCATCTTCGGAGGCGTACCCATACTTCCTCTACACCGAACAACACACACAACAAGGACGAACATCAACCATGGCTACCGAAAAGCAAATCGCCGCTAACCGCCGCAACGCACAAAAGTGCACCGGCCCAAAGACCAACGAAGGCAAATTCAAATCCAGTCTCAACGCTCTCC
>JANXLY010000397.1 GCA_025354885.1 Acidobacteriota bacterium
GCCGCCGGTTGGGTTTTGGTGGTCTTTGACGAAGCACACAAGCTGGCTGCCCACTATTTCGGGAACAAGATCGACAAGACTGGTCGCTTCAAATTAGCGGAAAGACTCGGGGCGCAAACGCGCCATCTGCTGCTGATGACAGCTACGCCGCATAACGGTAAAGAGGAAATGGAAAAGGCAGAAGCCCGGTGCCTCCAGCCCTACTTTGTCCGCTCGTTCTTCATGAAAGGTTTTGAATCACTGGGCGGTTCCATCTACCCCCGCGAATCCGAGCGCTTTGAGATCACGCACGTTCCCGCCGAATTGCGCGAGCGCGACCGTCTCATTGCAGGGCGCAACCGCCGCGACCTGGCACCTGTCTTGCGCCGTTACGAACGCGTCTGTTTCACGAAAGATGCCGTGCGCCCCCAGGACCGCCCCGGTCTTGCCTTCGCGAGCATGATTCATCCCGGTCACCCGCTCATGCTGGCGCTGAGCGATGTTTTGCTTGAGCAGTACGCCAACCTGCTCCGTCAGGGTACCGTTCTGGTAGATCCGGCAGATGAGGGCGATCAACCCTCATTGCTCTTTCTGTTCACCCACGAAGTGAAGTCGGGCAACGATCAGGTAATTTCCAAACGACTCCAGTTCGTCCGCGTGCATCCTGATGGCAGCGCCACATTTGCCGGCTGGGCACCGCATCTGGATCTTGAACCCCTGCCATCCGCCGACCGGCCGCTGTTGGCCGGATTGCTCGCAGCGCCCTGGCTTACAACCGGATTGGAGAGTCGAGCCCTGGCGCTGGCGGCTTCGACCCTGGTCCCGGAACATTATGCCGAAGTTGCCGGACGCCGCGCTGCGCACGTGGATAAGACCCTCGCCGCCGTCCACGAACGCCTGACGAAAGAGATCGACTACTGGTCCGACCGATACATTAAGCTGACCGACGACAAGGCAGCAGGCAAAGACGTTCGTCTCAATCTCGAAAATGTGCGCCGCACTCTCAGTGACCTCGAAGCACGCCTGGAGGGTCGAAAGAAAGAACTCCAGTCGATGCGCCACGTTACATCCGCCACGCCCGTAGTGTTGAGTGGTGCCCTCGTCGTTCCCGCTGGGTTGCTCCGCACACTACGCGGCGAACCCACACCGGTCGGTTCTGCGTTCTCCAACGATCCCGAAGCTCGCTCACGCATCGAGCAACTTGCGATGAACGCCGTTCGCCTCGCCGAGGAAGCCCGCGGCTGCCGCGTCGAGATTGTCGCCAACCAGAAGTGCGGCTGGGACATTACCTCATGGCCCCCTGCTGTTGATGACAGGCAACCCGATGCGCGACACATTGAAGTGAAGGGCCGGGTCAAGGGTGCGAATACCGTAACCATCACCCGCAACGAAATGCTCTACGCCCTCAACCAGGCAGATAAGTTCCTGCTGGCGATTGTGCCGGTAGAAGAAGATGGTAGCGTGGAAGGCCCGCACTATCTGCGCGACGTTTTCAGTACCGAACCCGGCTGGGGCGTGACATCCGTCAACTTTGACCTCAGCAAGCTGTTGAGTCGGGCCGCACCACAATGATTACTGAGACAGAACTCCTCGCCCTTTTGGCCGATGTCGAGTCTTTTCGCGTGGAACGCACCGTTTCCGTCAGCAATACTGCAAAATTCTCTGAGGCCGTTTGCGCTTTCGCCAACGACATGCCCGGCTCGCACCTGCCCGGCTTTCTTCTGATTGGCGCGGATGACCAAACAGGCTCACCGTCGGGCCTGGTCGTGACCGACGAGTTATTACTCAACCTGTCCGGCCTCACTGTAGACGGAAACATCCTCCCACCCCCCGCCATCACCGTTTCCCGGCATCAACTCTCATCAGGCCTGGGCGATATCGCGGTAGTGGAGGTGCTGCCATCTGACCTGCCGCCGGTTCGCTATAAGGGCCGGGCGTGGATTCGCCGGGGTCCGCGCAAAGGCATTGCGAACGACGCCGAAGAGTCGCTCCTGATCGAACGAAGAACCGCCGCCGCCCGGACCTTCGACGCCCAGCCGTGCGCCGGTTCCTCGCTTTCCGATCTCGCGCTGGACCTGTTTACCAACACCTATCGCCCGCTCGCCATCGACGCCGAAACCATCGCGGAGAATCACCGGCCTGTCGAGCACCAACTGGCCTCTCTGCGTTTTTTTGATCTGGCCCGAAACTACCCCACCTACGCGGGGTTGATCCTTTTCGCCAAAGACCTGATCACCTGGCTTCCCAATGCCTACGTGCAGTACGTGTGCTTTGACGGCACCGATATGACCGCCGATATTGCTTCGGAAAAGCGTTTCCAGGGCGATCTTCTTTCCATCGTCCGCGATCTGAATACCTTCGTGGGCCTGATTACTTCCACTCGCCCCGTCCGCAGTTCTCCGCTTCTGGAAACCATGGTTTCAGACTATCCCGAGGCGGCTGTGCGGGAGCTTCTGCTCAATG
>JANXLY010000415.1 GCA_025354885.1 Acidobacteriota bacterium
CTGAGATGATCTTGCAATTGCTGGCGATCCTTAGAAGAAAGCCGGATTTGCATGGGAGGCCGGGGCATACCCAAGTATGCCCTGAAACATTTCAGCACTCAAATGTTTTATCAGAATCTTTTCAGGCGGTCAAAGAACTAGTCTGATGAAATGCAGCACACTCAGAACCGAGAATGACCGCAGACACGGCACCACTCAAGGCTGCGGTTTGTATTTCGACATTTACCAGCACCACGCCCATTTGCTTCAGCACTTCGATAGCTCGCCGCAGGGCGGCCTCCGTCTCGGGATGCACGCGGTCAAAGAAAAACTTCGTGGGGATGCCAAGGCGCATCCCTTTGACTTTGCCCGTAAGCGCTTTGCTGTAATCCGGAACCTGCGATGTGGATGCGTAATTATCCCGAGGGTCAGGTCCTGCGATCACCGCCAGCATACTCGCAACATCAGCAACGGTCCTCCCCATGGGACCGACGTGATCGAGTGTCCAACTCAGAGTCGTAACACCGAAAAGACTCACTCTTCCATAGGTAGGCTTCAGGCCCACGACGCCACAGCTCTTCGCCGGCCCACGAACGGAACCGCCCGTGTCGCTCCCCATCGCCAACGGAATCATGCCGGCGGCCAAGGCTGCGCCTGAGCCACTCGAGGATCCAGAAGGTGAGTAGCTCAAGTCCCAGGGGTTGCGTGCGGGTCCAGCGAGACCGCGCTGCCCGCTGCCCATGGCGTACTCCAGCAAATTGAGCTTGCCCAATAGAATGGCCCCCGCCTGATTGAGACGCTCGGTCGCAGTCGATTCGAAATCCGGGATCCAGTCGGCGCTTACTTTTGAGCCATTAGTAGTTCGGATGCCTTTCGTCGCGAATAAGTCCTTAGGCGCATAAGGCACCCCGTGCAGCGGTCCGCGATATTGACCGCTGCCAATTTCCTTTTCCGCAATGCGAGCTTGCGCAAGCGCCCTCTCGCCTGTGACTGTGAGGAATGCGTTTACCTTCGGATTGATAGCTTCGATTCGATCCAGAAACGCACGCACCAATTCCACCGGCGATAGCTTGCGCGCCTTGAGTAGAACCGCAACTTCGGTCACCGGCTTAAAGAGAAGCTCAGAAGCGGCCATGGGTCAAGATCCCCTGCGTCGGCGCGACTGCGTCGGAGACTTCGATGTCACGCAGAGTTTGCAATTGAAGCTTGCGGTTTGCAAGCACCGGCTTGATGACACGCAGCCGGTCATCACTCAAATTGACTCCATGAGCAACAGCAACCTGCCGGACGGCATCGCTCGAAGCATCGACTGCCTGCTCTTGACCAACTGCACACGCACCGCCTGAAAGCGCTATCGAACGGAATATTCGTCTCCTGCTGACGGTCATCTGATGCCACCTTTCTCGAAGCTTCAATCTATCGGAAGAAGTCTTCGACATACAAGTCATCCTTTTCGCCCGCATAGCGATATCGATACTTCGGTCCGGCAAACACAACCTGGTTCATCCAATTTGTAGGATCAGTCCACATCAGTCGGCGCACACCCAGGGCCTGAACGAGGTCCCCCATTTCCCAATGCAGTGCAAAGCCTGGAATCATTGCGTCAAACAAATAACTGGTCAGTGGATTCTCGAGCGCGGTCGCCATGCTGGCCGGAGTTCGGTCCAGCCAGATTTTGCTGATCCTTGGATCAACGGCAGCCGCAAGCAGCAGCCAGAATCCTTTTACACCTCGCGCGTATCCGCTGATGGAAGCGGCCTCAACTTCAGCGCGCGCTGACAGCAAATTCACGCCAACCAGAATGTCATGTGCACGCATCGCCGCCAGGTTTCGCCCGATCAGATCAACACGTTCGTTGGTGAGCCAGTTTCCAAGAAACGGACGGCCATCATTCGCGGCAGGGGAGTCGCGCGGCTCGAGTTCAAGTACCACCCGGCCAGCCCGCGCCATCGCTTCCGCAAGAGGCACGGTAGAAGGGCTCCAGGTAACATGCAATGGTACTGGCAGGCGCTTGTCCTCCACCAGAAGCACAGCCGGTTTTCTACCCTTTCCATTTGGCAGGTAAAGCTTGCCTTGAACTACAACACCCGGCTCGCTCTCAAACCGGATCTGCTCTAGCCGATATTCCTTGCCTTCGGTTTGCCCGACAATCTCTACCGTCGGAGCAGGACCCTGCGCCGGAACGCCCAGTCTCCGCAGTTCCGAAACCAATTCAGAGAACGGTCGACGCTTCTTCCGCGCGTGAAATTCTTCGCGAATAATCTGATACAGCTTGCGGCTTCCCGGTTCATCATCCACGTGGCCGCTCGCTGTCACTTGAAGCTCGTGATTCGTGTAGAGCTTCACGGGTTGATCCTTTGAATCTCCTTTTCCGTCCTTGAGCCAGCGGATCATCCAGCTATAGATCGCTTCCCGAGACTCCGTCGGCGTTCCGTGCGGTCCTTTTCCAACAAAGAACCTGATCTTGTCTTCCGCGCCGTATAGGCCATACCAGCGGCGAGCTTCCTCATAAACGGGCCTGGCACCTTCCGGCGTAAAGTAATCCTCGGTCGTCGCGAGCAGCAGCCACGGCAGTGGTGCCGACAACTCGACAAAATCGGCAATATCCAGACCGCTTGAGAGAAAGGACGGTAGACTCATCTCCGAGTCTGCCGTGGGGCCAGAGAATAAGCTTCGGAACGAATTGATAAAGCAGGCCGGGGCTGCTGCCTTGATTCTCGGGTCGAAAGCCCCAATGTAAGTCGCAATTGCACCTCCGCCGGAACATCCGGTCACTCCGATGCGATCCGCGTCAACGTCCGCGCGACTCACCAGATAGTCAATTGTTCGTTTGGCATCAAAGATGAAGTACCTTGCCACGCTCTGGCCAATGAGCATGCTTCTGGCTCCCAACTCGAGGTGCTCATTCCCTCCACCTCCCGAGAGCGGCCTGCCCAATTCTGGCAGAAAAGTCTGCTCTCGCTCACCTTGCCCTATCGGATCATATGCAAATGCGATAAATCCTTTCATTGCCAAATTTGCGGCGAGGATTTGTGGCTCAGGCTTGCCTTCCTGCGTGTGCCCCGCCGGTACAAGCACTGCCGGAAAACGACCCGCCGTTTTGGGTTTGTACAAGTTGCCGGTAACGTAAAAGCCAGGAAGGCTTTCGAAAATTACCTTCTCAATCGTATGGAACTCGCCCTCGATGCGGCCGATCACCCTTGCATTTAGGGGCCCGTCATATGTAGGCAGCCCCCCGATGATCTCGGACAGCTTCTTGCGCACCACTACCTTTCGCCGCTCCGCATCTGCCAAGCTGCGGATTCCATCGATCACCCGCTCTCGCTCGTCAAGCTGTTGCTGAGCCAGGCGATCCAGCCAGCCAAGAAATGGGTCCTGCATTGTCCCCTGAGCGGAAAGTGATCGCGAGGGGAGGCACACCAGGGCCACTAAAGCCAAAACCAATCCCGGAGTTGTGGAAAGCAGCATGGACCAATAGTATTCGCTCCAATTCTGAAAAGAAATCTTCGTTTGGGACTGAAGAACTGCAGCTTCCTAAGACAGGCTTTTTTTGTTGACCTGCCTTACAGTACACTTTTGTGGGCGACCCTGATATAAAATACAAAATCGTAGGCCGCCGAAGCGGTCCTGGAACGAGGGGCATTCTGAAAACGAACGACGTAAGTCACCCAGATTACTTCCACAAAGTCGTGGATTGCCAATGGGCTTGTCCCGCGCACACCAATGTACCTGAGTACATTCGTTTGATCGCGCAGGGAAAATATGCAGAAGCGTACATGGTGAACAGGGAATCAAACGTATTTCCTGCAATCCTCGGACGGACCTGTGATCGCCCGTGCGAGCCTGCGTGCCGCCGCGGGCGTATCGAAGAGCAGCCAGTCGCCATTTGCCGTCTAAAACGAGTAGCGGCCGACTTGAAGGGCGATGTCGCACACATGCTCCCCAAGGCTCCTGCTGAGAACAACGGCAAACGGGTTGCCTTGGTAGGTGC
>JANXLY010000417.1 GCA_025354885.1 Acidobacteriota bacterium
CTGAGATGATCTTGCAATTGCTGGCGATCCTTAGAAGAAAGCCGGATTTGCATGGGAGGCCGGGGCATACCCAAGTATGCCCTGAAACATTTCAGCACTCAAATGTTTTATCAGAATCTTTTCAGGCGGTCAAAGAACTAGCCACATTTTCACTAGTACGAGTCCGCATAGACACAATTTGGAATTTCCCCTATAATCAACGCTTACCTATGACTTACCGGCTTGGCACGGTTACGTTGGCTCTGGCTTGCCTGCTTCCAGCTGCAGACCCATACTGTGGCGCCTACACACCCGCAATGCGCCGTGAGTGGTCAGACCGCTTGACCCGTGATCGTGACTTCCGTCAGTTCTCCCTGAGCCAGCGCTCTGCTGCCAAGACCTCGCGCCCGCTTGCAGCCAATAACTTCGTCGATACCTTCATTGCTTCCAAAATGGAAGCTGATGCGGTCACCCCTGCCCCGGCCACAACGGACGCAGAGTTCCTCCGTCGTGTCTCCCTGGACCTCACAGGCCGTATCCCCACACCCGAAAAGGTGGAGCAGTTCATTGCCGGCAATAACCCCAACAAGCGCAACGAACTGATCGAAGACCTGCTTGGCTCCGACGCTTATCTTGATCGATGGAGCCTCTACTTCCGCGACAAATTTCAGCTAACGACACGCTACTACCAGTTCATCTCGACTGAGGGCCGCAACCGCTTCGACCAATACATCCGGGACTTCCTGCTCAAAGATCGCCCCTACAACCAGGTCGCGCAGGAAATTATTTCTGCCGAAGGCGCGGGTCACGAATATGGCCCGGTGAATTACGTTACGCGCGGCTACCAGAACGGCGACCCCATCCAGGATACTTACGACACCTTGACCGACCGCACAACGGTCCGATTTCTTGGCTTCAAAACGGAATGTGTCTCCTGCCACGATGGCCGTCGTCACCTCGAATCCATCAACCTTTTCCTGACGCGTCAACGGCGCAGGGATTTCTGGGGTATGTCTGCCTTCTTCGCCAGGGCGGATCTCCGATTCGTCAGTCTGGATGCATTCAATCGGCAGATGAGTCTGGTTGTCAAAGATCGCACGGGTGGCGGTTACAACACGATTGTGTCGAACAACAATCCAGGCCCCCGACCCTTGCGCTCGGGCGGGCCTTACGAGCCGAAGTTCATGTTGAATGGCGCGCAGCCTCGCAACGGCGAATGGCGAAAAGAGTTTGGGCGGATTGTTACAGAGAACCGGCAGTTCGCTCGCGCCACGGTGAATTATCTCTGGGCCGCGCTTTTTACTCAGGGCATTGTCGACCCCCCCGACAACTGGGATATGGACCGCATCGACCCAAAAAATCCACCTCGAGATCCATTCACCTTGCAGCCCAGCCACCCCGAGTTGCTCGAAGCGTTGGCCGATGAATTCATTCGCTCGAATTACTCCTTGAAATCCATTTTGAGAATACTGGCGCAGTCGAATGCATATCAGATCTCAAGCCGCTATGAAGATACCTGGCGGCCAGAATACGAACGCTATTTTGCCCGTCACATCGTGCGTCGCCTTGGCCCCGAAGAAGTCCTCGATGCACTTTCCACCGCAACGCTCACCGAGACCCCCATGTACAATCTCGGTGTCGACGAGCCCGTATTTTTTGCCGCCAAATTACTGGATCCAACCGAGCCGCGAGACAATTTCAACGTTCGAAATTTCCTCTCCCAATTTGGGAGAGGCGATTACTGGGATAACCCGCATTCCAACAGCAGCACTGTTTTGCAAAGCCTCTTCATGATGAATGACCAGACGGTGAACTTCCGTACCTTTGCCAATCAGAATGGCGGACGCCCAAATCGTGTGGGTTCAATCCTGAGTTCGCGTCTCACTGACGACGAAGCGATTCAGTTGCTGTTCCGAGCTACTCTCTCGAGGCCGGCCACTCCAGAAGAGATGGCAATCGTGAAAGCACAAAAACGTGGCTTACGTGATCAGTGGATTACAGACCTGCAGTGGGCATTGATCAACAAGCTGGATTTTCTTTTCAATTACTGATTTTCGGAGCAACACTGATGCCATCTCGAGTTTTTCCAGCCAACGGCCTCACCGCAGAATGCGGCGGGCCCGAGCATGCGCAATCCCGGCGTCGATTCTTGTTCTCGGCTGCAGGCGCAGGTGCATTTCTTGGGGCAACTCGACGCGGCGATGGTTCAGACCAAGCTAGCTATGCCGCCGTTCGCGATACTGCCCGGCGATGCGTATTCATTCAGCTGGTGGGTGCACCAAGCCAGCTCGATACCTTCAACCCGAAAGACGGACCCTGGAATCCCGACGATGCGAACATCGTGGAACTCGGCTCCAACATGGCCATCTCTCGCACCATCTATCCAAACCTCAGCCGAATTGGAAATGATCTTCTCTTCCTGAACTCGGCCAGCAGTTGGGAACTCGCTCATGAACGTGGGCAGTTTTATATGCAAACGGCACACCCGATGAATCCCGCGTTTCAGGCCGAATCGCCTCACATCGGAGCGGTCATTTGCCACGAACGGGGAAAGGTCGGCTCCATGCCGCCGTTTCTTGCCTTGAACTCCGGTTCCATGCAAGGAGCAAAATTCCTTGGTGGCATCCTCGAGCCATTTACTATAACGCCGGCAGCTGGCGGTCTCACCACGCTCGAGCATAACTTTTACGGGGCTCAAAGTAGGGACCGTTTCGATCAGAAGTACAAGCTGCTCTCCGATCTCGATGCAGGTTTGCGGCGCGATCCTTATAGCCTGCGCATGGCCGATCATGCTGCATTTACGGAATCAGCGCGACAACTGATGTATTCGCCTACCATCACAAAAACATTTCAATTTACCGCACAGGAAACGGTTCAATACGGCAACTCTCAACTCGGCAACGCCTGCATCGTAGCTCGCAATGCGATTCGCGCAAAAGAGGGAGTGAGTTTCATCCAGATCCAGCATGGCAGTTGGGATACACATTTCCGCATGTTCGACCGCACTTATCCCGGCAGCATGTACCAGTTGGGTGGCCAACTCGACAGCGCGCTCGGAGCACTAATTGCGGACCTCAAGGCTTCCAATGACTTCAGCTCAACCCTGATCGTCGTAATGGGCGAATTTGGTCGAACCCCAGGGGAACTAAACCTCAATGGAGGCCGCGATCACCATCGGAATGCAATGTCAGTACTGATGACAGGCGGCGGTGTCAAGGGCGGCCGCTCCATAGGCGTCACGGACCGTGAAGGTTCCGATGTCTCAGAGCCTGGCTGGAGCGGAAATCGGCCGATCTACCCCGAGGACATCGCCAGCACAATCTATTCTGCATTAGGTATCAACTGGACGCGCAGCATCTCGGACACGCCGAGTGGTCGGCGCTTCGAATACATCCCCTATGCGGATCAGGGAAAATTCTTGCCTGTCGAGGAAGTTTTCGGGTGAGGCTGATTCAATCCACATTTCTGGCGTTGTTGGTCGCATCACTGTCTCCAGTTTTCGGTCAGCGGGCCTCTGCCGTTTACGTGTATTCCGACTTAGCGCGTCCGATCGCCGGCACCTCCTACTCCGTCGATGTTGTGGCGATTGACGCAAATTCCAATTTGATCGGCAATACGAATCCCGTCTGGACCACCACCAACGCCGCGATCGCCGAGTTTCGAGATGGAAAAGTCCAGGCCAGGAACCCCGGGATGGCCGATCTTGCTGTGACCATTCTTGGCGCGCGAGGGACGCTCCGGGTTCAGGTCTTGCCTGCCCGCATTGAAATTTCTCCGGGTACCACGAAGGTCGAATTGGGCCAAGAAGTCGAATACAAGGCCACCGTTTTCAATGCGCAGGGCGATGCACTTCCCAATGTAGTATTGCGTTGGGATGTTCAAGGTCTGGACGGCGGCACCAACAATGGCATCTCCATACCCGCCGCCGGAGGAAAGGTGCTTGCCAATGCCATAGGGCGCTATCGAGTTCGCGCAAACATTGATTACTCAACTGCGCAGCCCGGTCAGTTCCTGCCGATCTTCACCAGTTCCGTCGAACTCACTATCGATCCCAAGCGCTACTTCCGCACGAATATGGTCCTGCCAAGCCAGACACGTGTTGGCGGTTTTCGTCTGACCGCTCGCAATTCTCGCCTCTCAATGAACGCCAGCGGCGATCTGGCCTTTCTCGCCTCCGCAGAGGGTCTTGGCACTGCCGTGGTCCGGGCGAAGGCCAAGAACATTGAATTGGCTGCGATCACAGGGGAGAGCATTGCCCGCCCAGGCACCGTAGTTAGCGATTTTGACGACGTGCAAATCAACAACTCTGGAGAGATTCTCGCGTCCGCAATCCACCAGGGTTCTGAGGTCTATTCGACTGGGCGCAGCCTCTATCTGGTGACTCGCCCGGGCGTAGCACGCGGAGCCACTTTGGCAGGTGTTATAAGCGGTGGAGCGGACAGTCTCACCAACTTCCGATTTGGACAACATTCCTACAACAACCAGGGACAATACGCCTACACTGCTGATTTCTTTCTCCCGGGCACCCGTACCAACCGCAATGGAATTTTTCTCGGAGACGGAAATTTTGACGAGCGGATCTTCATCTCAACAGACGCTATTCCCGGCCTCAAGGCTCCATTCACTTTCCCGGGACAACTGGTTGTTGACGACCAGGACAATATCTGGTTTGTGGTGAACGACGCCGACAATCGCACTGCGCTCTGCTATCGGGGATATAACGATGGATTGGTTCAAGTAATCGCTTCCGATTTCAAGGCACTCAACGGATATAAACCCGTGCAAATCGATTCGCTTGTCGGCGCCGGATCGGGTACAGTCGCCTTTCGTATGAGGGACGCAGCTTTGGGATGGGCACTTACCGTGATGCCCAAGCCTGACCCGGCCTTCGCCAAGACTCGTGAGTTGTCCGGCGATCACCGGCGGATCTTCGACGTCAACGCGAATGGCGATGTCTTGTTTTACGGAAATCTTGGTGCTGGTGCCGGAATCTACCTATGGCCTTGGTCCGGATCAACCCGCGCGATTGCATTGCTGCAACGCGCCGCGCCCAATGGTGAAGTCTACGCGGATTTTCGCTATGCGGTGATGAATCCCAAGGGCGAGATCGCCTTCGCCGCTCGTACCGATGCGACCACATATCTCGTCGTGAGGGATCGTGGCGGCCAGGATGAGGTCGTCTTCCCACAACCAAATCTGCGATTCCCTGATCCGCTCCGGCTCACCTTTCCATCCTTCATCACTGGCTCCAGGGCACCATCACCGATGGTCCTTTCCGGATCTTCCCAGCCAAGCCTGATAGAACTTGGCTCCCGTGGTCCACGCCTCCTTTTAACTTCAGAAATGCAGTTGCCTTCTGGCGAGTTTTTCTCGGATACCAACGTCTTCGCCAGCCAGCCCGATGGGAGTTTGCTGGTCTCTTGCCAGGCCGGGGTATTTCGATACGGGGCAAGCCAGATTGATAAATTGGCCGTGGGTTTTTCAAACGTTCCAGGCGGATCTCAATATTGGCCTTACCGCCTGGCTGCCAATACTTCGGGCTCATTTCTTTCACTCCATAATTCAAGCTTTGGCACCAACCGCTTGAATTTGAATTCTGCAAATCAGACTACTTTTCTTGGCAGTTTTGGAAATCCATCTAATGCCGCATTTAGAACCGCTTCTCCCACAGGAGGCTTCTTCCAGAACATCGGAAACATCGATCTCGATGACAACGGAATTGCTTATGTTTCAGCAACAACCAGCGCGGGGGCCAACGGACTTTTTTCCTTCGACGGCGGCGCATGGCAGCCCCTGGTGATCGCGAACCAGACCCAGATCGATGGCAATACGGTTCGCTCGATTGGCAGTTGGGATGTAGGCGGTGACAGGCTCTACGCTGCCGTGCAATTTGGTGCAGGCCGTGCGGCCATCCTCGAATGCCAGGCCAGATCTTGCCGGGTCCGATTTGACAACTTGAGTGACTTGCCTACCGGCGGCACCCTTAACGGCTTTAACCAGGTCTCAGCCAACCGCAAGAACGAACTTGCTTTCAGCTATAACGTAGGAAGCAATGACGTAATTGCTTTCTTCTCGCCCGGACAGCCCGCTCGCCTCGTCATGGAACGAATTGAATCGCTTCCAGCGGGTGAATGGGTCGTCAGCTATCCGGCGATCCGAATGCTCGACAATGGCCACGTTCTTGTTTCGGCATTCACAACAAACGACAATTTTGCGATTCTCGATGCGGAGCCGTTGAACTGATATGCGAATCCTGCTGCTGGTCGCGCTTGGTTTTGGGCCGCTCGTGGCACAATCCACCATTGCCTTCGATGACTCCCCATACACCTTGAATGTCGCAGCCCAGGCTCCATTGGGTGCTTATCTGCAGACCTCCACAGGGCTCCGAACTTCTGAAGGCCTTACCTACTCGACAGACACTCCTCAGTTCCTCGC